>CAINBI010000089.1 GCA_903846555.1 uncultured Pseudomonadota bacterium | reverse complement strand
GAAACCCCGGTGGCTTTGTTTATTGTTTACAATCAATGGCTTGAGAGTAATTATAAACATTTTCACTGGGATTTTCCACTGCAAAATTACGTTTTATCAAATAAAATCATATGGTTACGTTTCTGGATGAGAACTAACTAGATATGGTTGGATAGGATTATTAGTGGCGATACTTCTAGGGTTACAGGGAATACTTTTAAATATGGATGTTAGAACTTACACAATACAGAAGCAAATAAATTCGGGTATAGCAAAATTAAGGGATGAAAGGATTTTATAAAGGCGCATATGCGGTACAACTTAAGCGAAAATAAAACAACTTACTATCAAGGCATAGCTATGATTAAGACGGAAATCAAAGGGGTCAGACTCCATTGATTGCATCTTTTAACATAAAACACGATGAACAAATGCTTCTTATTACAACTGCAAATTGAAAGACTTTACCCAAAGGGAGGCTTAACTATCTTCTTTGGATAATCAATGGAGTCTGACCCCATTGATTCTTACCCCATTGATTCTTCCATAACAATTCCATGCATTCGGACACATATTCTATTCTGTTTCATACTGTGCAACGTCAGTTTTAAAATAAATAATCGGAGAACAAAAATGAGCACTATCATTGAAACACAAAAATATGCAACTCAAGTAAGACATTTTATCAATGCCCATAAGATACTCACGCCCTTGGTCGTGCTAAGTCTAATGACCTATTATGATTATTGGGAAGTCTTAGCATGGGTATACCTTGCGCTACATGGAACTTACTGCCTTCTGTGGATTATCAAGGAATATACCTTTAGAGATCGTCGATTTGAAGAGAGCATCCATCCAATTGCGGGGTTTATATTTGTGTTTTGCATGTTAGGCGGCTATTGGATTGCACCCTATATCATTATTTCAAACCATCTTTCGGCACCTAACTGGCTAATCGCGTTTTCAATTTTTGTTACTGTACTTGGTATTTTTTATCATTACGTTAGTGATGCACATAAGCACGCCATATTAAGTATCAAAAAAGGTCTTATTACTACGGGTCTTTTTAGTCGTACTCGCAACCCTAACTATTTTGGTGAAATGCTTATTTATACAGGATTTGCAATGCTTGCTCAGCATTGGATCACACTACTTCCATTGATTTATTGGTGGACATTTTTCATACGGAATATGCTAAATAAGGACAAATCAATGTCACGTTATTCAGAGTTTTCTGAATGGAAGAAAAAAACAGGGATGGTGATTCCTAAGTTATTCATGTGAAATCATAATGTCATGCCATAAACAGAATTGGAACAGACCACAATTAAATAATGAGTAAATAAAACGTGGCCTGACCACTACCATTATATTATTGTTTTTGATGGAGTAGTTATAGTTGAATTTTAAGCTAAAAACCTTAAAAACAGATGCCCTGCGAGGCAATAGGGACGGGCTTCTCAGAGCATCTATTTTAATGATATTACTTGATTATATTTATGATTAAGACGCGGCCAACAAACTGCGCTGGCGTCTCACTTCATACAAACAAATACCACTGGCGACACTTACGTTTAAGCTCTCAACTGAGCCAAACATCGGGATGGTGACTAAGGCATCGCAGGTTTCTGCGGTTAAGCGACGAATGCCATCACCCTCTGAACCCAATACAATGGCAATTGGTCCATTGAGCTTAATGTTAAGTAAATTACTTGGTGCATCCATCGTGGTGCCCACGACAAAAACGCCAGCTTCTTTAAGTTCGCGTATCGTTCTGGCTAGATTAGTTACCGCGATAAACGGCACGGTTTCTGCTGCACCACTGGCAACCTTACGCACAGTTGCATTCAAGCCAACAGCCCTATCCTTGGGCGCAATAACCGCATGCACACCCATTGCATCAGCCACGCGTAAACAAGCACCCAGATTATGTGGGTCTTCTACGCCATCTAATATCAGAAAGAACGGCGGTTCGGTTAAGTCGGATTCTAAAATATCGTGAATATCTTTATATGGAATTGGCGTATCAACCACTCGTGCAAGTACGCCTTGGTGACGGCCATTCATACCGGCCATGCCATCCAACCGGGCACGATCAACTTCCATAGTACGCACACCCGCAGATTCTGCCATTTTAAGCAAATCCTTCATGCGCGCATCTAAACGGTCGCGGTCTATCAAAATCTCCTGCACACTCGCGCTGTGTTGGCGTAATCGGCTTAATACGGCATGAAAGCCAAATAAAATACGTGCATCACTCATTTCTTTACCTTAAATTTAGTTTTTGCGTTTAGATCTTACGTTTAATTTTAATGTTTAGTTCTAACGTTTTTGGCCCATGTTTATGCCTAACGTTTACTTGTTTTTTTAACGTTTTTTTTGGCTTTAGTTGATTTTGGTGCATGGCGTGATACATGTTTCTCCGCGCCTTGGCTTGCAACTTTGCTTCCAGCCTTTGGTTTTCTGGCAGCTGATTTACTGCCTGACTTTTCTGCATCAGAAGATCTAGGTTTAGCGCCAAACTTACCTTCAAACTTAACTACGGATTTTACAGGTTTCTTATCCCCTGCACGGACTTTAATCCCTGGCCTTACTTCATCAGAAGTAACTTTAGATTCACCACCCAACTCTTTATTTTTATTTACTAAAGAGAAATCAATTTTAGTTGTTTCTAAATCTACCCGTACTACTTTAATGGTTAATCTATCGCCTAAACGATAGCGCACGCCAGTACGCTCACCAGCCATTTCATGGTGTGCTTTGTCGTAGTGGAAGTAGTCTGTGCCTAATTCGGTCACATGTAATAAACCTTCTACATACACACCATCCAAGGCCACAAACAAGCCAAAACTCGTCACGCCAGCAACGGTGCCTTCAAACACTTCACCAATTTTATCTTGCATGTAAAAACATTTCAGCCAATTGGTCACATCGCGCGTGGCATCATCAGCTCGGCGCTCGGTCATTGAGCAATGGATGCCTAACGCACTCCAATCCCCCGCTTTATATTTATCACCGTTCAATACTGCTTTAATGGCGCGATGTATCAATAAGTCTGGGTAGCGACGAATAGGCGAAGTAAAGTGCGCGTAAGCTTCATATGCCAAGCCAAAGTGGCCAACGTTATCTGGGCTATAAACTGCCTGCTGCATAGAGCGTAACAGTACCGTTTGCAATAATTGCGCGTCTGGGCGCTCTTTGATTTTAGCTAGCAACTTGCCATAATCTTTAGCATGCGGTGAATCACCCCCGCCCACACCGAAACCAAATTCGCTCATAAATGTGCGTAATAGTTCAAGCTTTTCAGGCGTAGGGCCTTCATGGATGCGATACAAAGCAGGATGCTCTTGCGCTTTAAGCAAATCGGCAGCACACACATTGGCTGCCAGCATACATTCTTCAATCAGCTTATGCGCTTCGTTACGCGTGCTCGGCACTATCATGTCGATTTTGCCATTATCATTGAACATCATCACCGTTTCTGACGAGTCAAACTCAATCGCACCGCGCTTTTCACGCTGCGTTAGCATCAGCTGATAAACGCTATACAGATGCTGCAAGTGCGGCATGAGCCATTCGTATTCTTTAGCTAACTCACCTTCAGGGTTTTGTAGTATTTCATAGACTTGTGTGTAAGTCATTCGCGCTTTTGAGCGCATCACTGAAGGGTAAAATTTGTACTGTTTAACGATTCCAGCGCCATCGACCTGCATATCGCAAATCATGCAAAGCCGCTCTACATCAGCATTTAGCGAGCATAAGCCATTAGACAAGGCTTCAGGCAACATCGGAATAACGCGTCGTGGAAAATAAACAGAGTTACCGCGATCAAATGCGCCTTTGTCTAATGCGTCACCTGGCTTAACGTAAAAACTCACATCGGCAATAGCCACGACTAATCGCCAACCCTTACCTTGTGGTTCGGCATAAACAGCATCATCAAAATCGCGCGCTGTTTCACCATCAATGGTGATGAGCGGCATTTCACGACAATCTATACGATTTTTAAAATCCGCCGCCTGCACTAATTTAGGATAAGACTCAGCTAGCTTAACCGCTTCGGCACTAAATTCATGCGGCAGATTATGCTTACGCAAAGCAATTTCAATCTCCATGCCGCTATCAGCATAGTTACCTAAAATCTCGACAACTTTACCCATAGGTTGGGCATGTGCTGACGGTTGCTCAGTCAACTCTATCATCACCACTTGACCAGATTTGGCATCCATATCTAAATGGTATGGAATCAAAATGTCTTTATTGATACGTTTATCTTCAGCGGCTACGATAGTCACACCACTGGTGCGAATAACCCGCCCTACCAGCCTTTGCGTACGGCGCTCAAGCACTTCAACCAATTTACCTTCTGGGCGTCCTCTTCTATCTAAACCGCTCATACGCACCATGGCACGGTCACCGTGCATTACTTGCGACATCTCTTTAGGACTTAGAAATAAATCCTCACCGTTCATCTTGGTTTTATCGTCTGGAATTAAGAAACCAAACCCATCAGGATGACCTTGTATAACACCCGCAATTAAATCTAGCTTATCGGTGATGCATAAGGCACCTTTTCTATTTTTAATAATCTGCCCCTCACGCTCCATTGCGTTTAGGCGTCGATTAAAAATATCGCGCTCATCATCACTAATATCCAGCAAAACGTACAACTGCTCGACACTTAATGGGACACCCTGATCAGTCATGGTGGACAATATGAGTTCACGACTAGGCAACGGCGTTTCATAACGACTCGCTTCTCGGTCTGCATGTGGATCACTATTTCTTGTATTTTTGTTACTATTTTTTGTCATTGACAAAGCTTACCTTTAATATAAATTCAACGCGATTATTACCCTGCGGTGGAAGCCGAAAGCTAATAATGGGTGAAAGCCATCATTATGTAAATGGCGGAACAGAACTGACACTCGCTCATAAGCCTTCAACTGCGGGGTTTATAACAGAATTCTACCACCCATACCAATAAATTTTCACGATTAGTAGCCAGCGCCGTTCGGTTAATACGCCACTGCTCTAGCCTGTGCGTGTGGCTTAACACCCAGAAAAAACCCTAGAAATTATACGATGGATACGCTAGGTATATCCTGCCAAACAATCTCAACGCCCAGTTCATGCGCTGCCGCCTGCAACTCGTGTGAAATACCTATACCTGGCACAAAAGCCAAAGTATCATGCCAATAAATTAGCGGTAAACAATCACGTTTCCACGGTGGAATATTGGCCTCTTGTAATAAATGTTTAAGCGTTCTAGTGGGTCTTAGCACATTGGGTTTAAAGCGTTCACCACCATCACGATTGGTAACTCTTAACTTAGTCATACCAAATTTAAGTGCTAGGCCTGCGCCCATAACTTGCTTAAACTGTAATTTACCACCATTTGGCAACATCAATTCTGGCTCACCATTCCATACCAAGTCAAAAGCTGGTGTACTTTGTTCTTGCAGCAAATAAGCGCGCTGCTGAAATCTTTTTAGCGTTAAGTGCTGCGCTTGATTATTTAGGTTTAATTGGATATTAACATTAGCATCCGCTTTGGCATTCAGTAACTGCTTGATTATTTCGCTTAAATATTCAGTGCTAGGCATGGCAAGATGATTATTTGCAAACCACCAACGCACTACATTTTTAGCACGAATGGGTGCCAACGCTGCCAATCCCTGCAAGCATAAGCTATTATTGAAGCGTAACGTCTCAGCATCTATTTCAGCCAATGTATCTAGCAAATCACTGGCTTCGGCTAGGTGTGATGCACTTCTTGCAAGCACTGATTTAACCGCAGGATAGCGGATTTCCAAAACGGGCATCACGTTATTGCGCACAAAATTTCGCTCATAGCGTGTGTCGTTATTGCTTTCGTCTTCACACCATCGAATCTGGTGTTGCGTCGCGTAATCTTGCAAGGTTTGGCGCGACACCTCAAGCAACGGCCGCAACAAGCGCCTAAACTTATCTACAGCAGCCATACTAGCCAAACCCTTAACGCCTGCACCTCTGAATAGTTGCAATAAAAGCGTTTCAGCTTGATCGTCTTGGTGGTGTGCGGTAACCACAAAGTCGGGCTGTTCTTCATCTAACTTAATGCTAAATAAGGCCTCATAGCGCAACCGTCTTGCTGCGCCTTCAACGCCTAATTGGGTATTTTCATCGATATTTACGCGAACAATCTGCAATGGCACATTGAGTAATTTGCATTGTTGCAAACAAAAATCAGCCCAGGCATCGGCGTTTACGCTTAAACCATGATGCACATGCATAGCATGTAACTTAAAAGGGATGGTTTGTTTAGTAGCTGCCAGTAGATGCAATAAGACACAAGAATCCAAGCCGCCACTTAAGCCTAGCAACAACAGCTGATTAGGTTTAAATTGACGGCTTAAAAAGGTATTGACTTGAGAAAGTAAGGGATCTTGCGCTTTAACCATTGCTGCTAAATCAGTATTTGGCTAAGTTTTTTTGAGTTTCTGCTTTTTCCAACCATGCGTTTTGCACTCATTATGGTCTAACTGGCTGTGTTTTTTCCACAACTTCTTTGAATTTTCCATAGCCCATTAAACGTTCGTAACGGCTAACCAGTAACACCTTAATGGACTTTGCTTTTAGTTTAGCAAGCTCTTCTTTAAGTGCCACACGCAAAGTTTCCATCACCGCTTCTGGTGAGCGATGTGAGCCACCTAATGGCTCGGGTATAATCCGATCAATCAAACCCATTGCTTTCAAGCGATCAGCGGTGATGGCGAGCGATTCAGCAGCAATTGAGGCTTTATCTGCACTTTTATATAATATTGAAGCACATCCTTCAGGCGAAATGACTGAGTAAGTACCATATTGCATCATCAGCAGCTGATCTACAACGCCAAGCGCCAGTGCTCCACCTGAGCCGCCCTCACCTATAATCACGCCGATTATAGGTGTTTTAAGCTCGGCCATCACATATAAGTTACGTGCGATCGCTTCTGACTGACCGCGCTCTTCAGCACCGATACCAGGGTAGGCACCTGGTGTATCAATCAATGTAATGATAGGAATACCAAACTTTTCAGCTAGACGAAAGAGTCGCAAAGCTTTGCGATAGCCTTCTGGTCTTGGCATACCAAAATTACGATATTGACGCTCTTTAACATCGCGACCTTTTTGGTGACCAATCACCATTACAGGCTGACCTTCAAACCTAGCTAAACCACCGACAATGGCTGGATCGTCAGAATAGGCTCTATCGCCATGCAACTCTTCAAAGTCGGTAAACATACCTTGAATATAATCCAATGTGTAAGGACGTTGCGGATGACGCGCCAACTGCGAAATTTGCCACGCGCTTAAATTGCCATAAATATCTGCGGATAACTTTTGATTTTTCTTTTCTAAAGCAGTGAGCTCTTTAGAAATATCCAAAGCATCATTAGCATCGTGTGCGGCTTGCAGACCCTCAATTTGGGTTTCAAGTTCTGCGATTGGCTGTTCAAAATCTAGGTAACTAATTTTCATGCGCTTAACTCAATCATTAAAGTTTTTCAAAAAAATTTAAAGCTAATTCTCTGTTGCCTTCAAATGAAGACAAGGCGGAAACTCGAAGACAGTACGGATAGTACGGCAAGAGTTGACAACGCGGTATTCATTTGAAGGCAACAGAGAATTTCTTAATTATATAGGATTTTTACGTTACTTTGACTCAACCACTCTGTTAAGCCATCAATCAGCTCATCGTGCAAGTCTACTCGCCAATCATTACCCAACATTAATTCTACTTTGCTGGTTTTGTTATGGTACTCAACTTTAACCGCGCAACCGCGTAATTCGTCGGATGCACTTTTACAATAAGGCTTTAACAAAGCCTTTAATTTAATAGCATCCGCTTGTCCATTGCATGAAATCTTCAAGAAACTGGCTTTACTATTTCGTAGACTAGATAAATCGTGTAATTTTCTAGCATTCACTCGAACACCGCCTGAGAACTCATCGTTACTTACACGGCCTTCTATTATAATCAATTGGTCATCTTTTAATAATGCTTGATATTGATTTAGTAAATCGCTGCCAACCACTACTTCAATGCGAGTAGTGCCGTCATCCAAGCCGACAATCGCCATTTTTCCACGCCCTGTCATGCGAATTCGTACACCTGAAACTATGCCAGCAATTAACTGTGACTGCTCTTTAGGTACTAGATTGGCTAAGGTCGTAGAAACAAATTGGCTAATATCTTTTTGATAAGCCCAGTAAGGATGGCCGCTAAAATAAAAACCTAAAGCCGTTTTTTCTTCTAGCAAGCGTTGTTGTTCAGTCCAGCTTGGCACCGTAGGTAAAATATTCGCCGCTTTATCTGCAATTTCACCAAATAAACTATTTTGATTGCTATTAGCGCTATTTTGCTCGGCAGCCGCCATTGCCATTGCCACACCTGCAAGTAAAGCATTCCGGCTTGGATTTACATTCGCTGAAAGCTTATCAAACGCACCTGCGCGGATTAACGACTCCACTACGCGGCGATTCACTTTGCGTAAGTCTAGACGATTGCAGAAATCGAATAAATCTAAAAACGGCCCATCTTGCCGACGTGCTTGTAAAATCACCTCAATAGCCGCTATGCCCGTGCCTTTTACCGCACCTAGACCGTACAATATTTGCTTGCTACTGGTGGGGGTGAATTTGAAATCACTGTGATTCACGTCAGGAGGCAGTACTTCAATTTGATTCGGGGCACAATCGTCATAAAAAATATGTACGCTGTCCGTATTATTCATATCGGCAGACATGGTTGAGGCCAAAAATGCCGCTGGATAATGCGCTTTTAAATAAGCCGTGTGATATGCCACTAATGCATAAGCCGCTGCGTGAGATTTATTAAAACCATAACCAGCAAATTTTTCCAGCAGATCAAACAACTCAGTGGCTTGCCGCTCGGTCATATTATTTTTAACAGCGCCTTCAGTGAAGGTTTTACGCTGATCATCCATCTCTTCTTTTTTCTTTTTACCCATCGCGCGACGTAGCAAATCAGCGCCGCCTAAGCTATAACCGGCCACCACTTGCGCAATCTGCATCACCTGCTCTTGATACACGGCAATGCCGTAAGTTTCTTTCAGAATAGGCTCAGTCAGTGGATGCGGATATTCCACACGTTGCTTGCCATGTTTACGCCGACAAAAGTCAGGAATCAAATCCATGGGACCTGGTCGATACAGCGCAACTAAAGCAATAATATCTTCAAAGCAATCCGGCATCGCCTGCTTCAACATATCCTTCATACCGCGTGATTCTAGCTGGAATACTGCTGTGGTATTGGCGGTTTTTAGTAAATGGAAAGTCGCTTTATCGTTCAGCGGTATGGTGGCGAAAGCTAACGGATCTAAACCTTCGGCAGTGCGTTGCTTATTGGCATTGACTAAAGCCAACTCTAATATGGTTAGGGTGCGCAAACCTAAAAAGTCGAACTTCACCAACCCTACTGCTTCAACGTCATCTTTATCGTATTGGCTGACTAAACTTGCGCCATCGGCTTGACAGTAAATAGGCGAGAAATCCGAAATCTTTCCCGGTGAAATAAGCACGCCGCCAGCATGCATACCGACGTTACGCACCAAACCTTCTAGGCGTAAGGCTAATTCCAGCAGCTCGCGCAATTCTTCTTCGTTTTCGCGGCGCTCGGCTAATTGCGGCTCTTTTACCAAGGCATCGGTTAAGGTAATGCCAAGTTCCATTGGAATGAGCTTACTAATGCCGTCGACAAAGTGGAACGGTAAATCCAGCACGCGACCTACGTCACGAATCACGGCCTTTGCCGCCATGGTACCGAAAGTTGCTATTTGTGAAACAGCATCTAAACCATACTTTTTCTTCACATAATCAATAACGCGGTCTCGCCCTTCCTGACAAAAGTCAATATCAAAGTCGGGCATAGAAACACGGTCTGGATTTAGAAAACGCTCAAACAATAGCTTGTATTCTAGCGGATCTAAATCGGTAATGCCCAAGCTATAAGCCACCACAGAACCAGCGCCAGATCCACGGCCTGGCCCAACAGGTACACCATTATTTTTAGCCCAGCTAATAAAGTCCGCCACAATTAAAAAATAGCCAGCAAAGCCCATTTGATTAATAACGTTTGTTTCAAAATCTAGCCTAGCATCATACTTGGCTTGGTTGGCAGCCCTTACGTTCTCATCTGGATACAACACTGCTAAGCGTTTGGCTAAGCCAGCTCGCGCTTCTGCGATTAAATATTCATTTAAACTTTCGTTATTAGGTGTTGGGAAATTAGGTAAATAATTTTTGCCTAATACTATCGACAAATTGCAACGCTTGGCGATTTCAACGCTATTACTGAGCGCTTCTGGCATATCGGCAAATAACTCAGCCATTTCAGCTTGAGTTTTAAAAAACTGCTCAGTGGTAAAATTCTTAGGCCGTCGCGTATCGGCTAAAATATAACCTTCAGAAATACAGGTGCGTGCCTCATGTGCTCTAAAATCATCCGGCGTCATGAACTGTATTGGGTGCGTAGCAACCACTGGTAAATTTAGTGTGTGTGCAATGCTGCGTACATGATAAATATAGTGCTCTTGTTGTGATTTTTGCTGGGTATTTTCTGAAGTGTTAGCAATACGCTGCAGCCCTAACTTAGGTGCATCGCTTGCTGGGCGCTGTACTTCTAAGTAAAAACGGTCTGGAAATAGGCTTTGCCAGCCAGCAGCAAGCCTAGTAGCAAGCTCAATATTATCTTGCAAACAAGCCTGACCTAAATCACCAGCTTGCGCACCAGAGAGTAAAATCAAACCCTCTGTACCACATTCAACAAACCATTCACGCTTGAACTCAGCTCGACCTCGATACTGGTTAGTTAAAAAGGCACGACTTAATAGCTGGCACAGCAGTAAATAGCCAGCCTGCGATTGGCATAGCAACAGCAGTCGTGAAGGTTGATCGCGATCATCAGTGTTTTCCAGCCAAATATCACAGCCAATAATAGGCTTGATACCCTTACTGCGGGCAGCTTTATAAAACTTTATTGCGCCAAATAGATTACTTAAGTCTGTCAGTGCCAAGGCAGGGATTTTATCTGCAACAGCCTCTTTAACATAGTCATCAATACGCACAATGCCATCCACAATTGAATATTCACTGTGACAGCGCAAATGTACAAATGCAGGGGCGTTAGAAGGTGATAAATTGGTTTGCAGCATAAGGCAGATTTTACCTTATTGGCGCTATTTTGAAGAGTTAAAATTAGCCGAAATTATGACAAATACCAGCTAAATACTGCATCATTATTCTTGACAATGACTCAGGATTTTAACCTACCTTTGAAGCAATGCGTTCACTTGTTCCATTAACACATCATCTTGCACGGGTTTGCCTAAATAGGCATTAACGCCTAACTCTTTTGCAACATTACGATGTTTTTCAGCGGTACGTGAACTAATAATAATCAATGGGATATTTAACGTTTTTTCATTATCGCGCACATAACGGGTGAACTCAAAACCATCCATACGCGGCATCTCAATGTCCGTTAAGATAATATCTGGAGTGAATGACTGTAATTTTTGAATGGCATCCATGCCATCATTAGCGGTAATCACCTCAAAGTCTTCACGCTCAAGCACGCGTGAAAGCACTTTACGCATAGTGAGTGAGTCATCCACGACCAGCGCAACTTTTCTCACATGCGCAACAACAGGCGCAAATGTAGCCACGGAAATAGCACCAATAGATAGTGCCTCTCTATTAGCCAGCTGAACTGGATTAATCACGAATACAATTGCACCATCACCCAACACTGTCGCGCCTATCATGCCTGGTACACGGGCTAATTGCGTACCCATTTGCTTCATCACAACTTCTTGGTTGCCCATAATTTCATCGACATGCAATGCGGTACGGTAAATGCCGCTACGTAACAAAATCACTGGGGTATAGGTATTGTACTCAGCAATGTGCCCAGCATCCCCGACCAACTTTGACAAGAAATGTAGCGGATACTCTCGACCAGCCCAATCAACCTGACTAGCCTGATAAGCATTGACCAAATCATTCTGTTTTAGTTTTTGCGCCTGCTCAACCATCACTGATGGAATCGCATATATTTTATTAGCGACACGCACCATCACTACCTGTGCAACAGATAGCGTCACTGGGAGATAGATGTTAAATACCGCCCCCTTACCGACCACGTTACTCACATCAATACGGCCACTTAAAGCCGCAATATCACTACGTACCGCATCCAAACCTACGCCTCGGCCAGCAATTTGTGACACGCTATCCGCTGTGGTAAAGCCATGTTCAAAAATAGCTGCAGCAACTGCTTGATCGGTCAATACTTGATCTGCTGTAAATAATCCAGTTTCGATCGCCCTTTCTCTGACCTTATTAAGGTCTATGCCTCGGCCATCATCAGTCACAACCAATGTAATTTCTTCATTTTCCAAACTGACTTTAAGCTTAATTTGTCCAACTTCAGACTTACCAAGCCTAATACGCTCTTCGGTTGATTCAATGCCATGCACGACGGCATTTCGCAACAAGTGCTCCAACGGCGCGGCCATTTTTTCCAAAACACCACGATCCAACTCTATACCTTCACCATCAATGGTCATTTCAACGCGTTTATTCAATTCTCTGGCCGTTTGCCTCACAATGCGCTGTAGACGCTCTGAAATGTTAGCAAAAGACAACATCCTCACACCCATCAGACCTTTTTGCAATTCACGGTTCATACGATTTTGCTGTTGTAAAGCCGCATCGGTTTGATCTAGATTAAGTAAAATACCATGCTGAATTGTTGCCACATCGTTCACACTCTCGGCCATCATTCGAGTCAATTCCTGCAAACGGGTGAATCGGTCAAGCTCTAAGGGATCGAATGTTTCATTTGCTTCTTGCAACAAACTCATACGCGATTGCATTTGCGTTTCAGCTTCTATTTCTAATTCACGCAAATAAGAACGCAATCGGCTAATGCTGTCGGTTAAATCAGTTGATGATTGCTTAAAGTCTTGCATTTCCCGATCCATTCGAGAACGCATAATCGAAACTTCACCAGCCTCATTAATCAATCGATCTAACACATCGGCACGCATGCGTAAAAACTGCGACTTATGAACTACTGAACGTTCAGAAACCAGTGCATTAGTAAGTCCAGATCCCGTGTCTTTGATTGCGGCATCGCTATTACTTAATGCTCCTCCACCAGAAACCTCCTCTAACATATCGCCAATATGATCGAACTCAACAAACATCTCATCAAAGTCATCCGATGTGGCAGTTTGTTTTAGCGCATGAATCACACTGTCTTCCATGTTATGCACAGCATCACCAATTTCCGACTGCCCAACCATACGCGCACTACCTTTAAGCGTATGTAATACACGTTGAATTGAATCGGGGTAATCGCGTTCATTTGGATGAGTGCGCCAACCGCGTAAATCTTTACCTAGCAGTGGCAACAATTCGCGGGCTTCTTCTAAAAATAGGCCGAACAATTCATGATCAACCGCAACATCGCCTCGTGGCCTCGCCAGAATACCAAGTAAGTCAGGTTTAACTGTTTTGGTTAAATCACCAGATAGGTGTTCAGGTTCAGTTAAACCTTCTGGTAGATTAAGGGTTGTTACGTTGATATCAGGCGTGTCAATGCCATTAACTAATGACTTAATCTGAGGTGAAGTTTTATCAATTACACCTAAGTCTTCCGCATTATCCTTTGATTTCTTAGTGGCCTTTTCAAGCGTATAAGCCGCATGATCTAATGCGAGCACCGTGTCTTCAGCTTTTTGAGTTGCTACTGCCTGCATAGTAGCCTTAGATTGTTCCAAGGCATTAATCAGTGAGCGCGTTGATTTTGGATTTTTGAGCGCTTTTGCTTTTTCCAAACCAGACTCGAGTGCTTTAACCACATTGCCATACAACGTAATCTGCTGTCCCGTCCAAGCACAGGTGTGTTCATCAAGCCAATACTCTAAAGCACGGGCTAAATCACCCGTTGGCTTAAAGCCGGCGGTAAGCGCATTACTGCCTAACGTATGCGCGGCACGACAACTCTCGGCCGATGGCAATTCATTCGAATTCGCTTGCAAGCCACTTTGAGCTTCGATCAAGACTTGTAAATGCTGTTGCGCTTCATCTAAGAATATATTAAAGAACGCACGACTTAATGTACGTGTACCTCCAATTAACACCTCTTCTTTTTGTGGTTTTGTCTGAGTTGTTGCCATTGCTAGCTGGAACTCTAGCGCTAATTCTGCGGCTTTTTTTATCAATGGACTAGGGTTTAATGAAGCTTCCTGATTAGCATGCAAATCAGATGTCCAGCCAGCAAACTCAGCGCTCACTTTTTCAACAAAATCCAGCTGCTTATGTGTAGGAAAAGCTTTATGTTCTATGATTAAATTAAGCAGCTTTTCTACGGACCAAGCCACCTCACTCATACCAAGCAGCCCCACGGTACGCCCGCTACCTTTAAGCGTATGGTAAGCGCGACGCACTTCAATTAAAGCTTCTCCATCCGTTGCATTCACGCGTAAAGCTTGCAGATGTTGCGCCAAACTTGCCAGTAAATCTTCGACTTCTGTTAAGAAAATGTCTTGCAGCTCAATATCAAGCGCCTTATCTGTAAAGATACCTTCAGCTAAAGCTGCAATATCCCCTACTGCGGTGTTCTCAAATGATAATGACTGTCCTAGCTCTAGATCAATCGCCTCTTGCTGGTTATCTTGCGCTGACGACTCAACCATCGAATCAAGACTTAACGCACCCAGTTCTAAACGTTGTAATGCACCTGATAATGCTAGTTCAGACTCAGCTCGAGCATGAGGCAATTCTTCCGCATAGAGGCCGATCATACTTAAACTCTCGGCCAATAGCTCAAAGTTTGAGCTATTGGAATGGTTGGAATTGTTTTGAAAATACTCTACATAGACTGCACATAATTGTACGATAGATTTTGGCAGTGGCATTTCCAGCATATCAAATGCCGCTGAAATTTGCTGCAATGGATTAGTCGCCTCATCTAAAACTGCATTGTCGTTTGGGTTTCGGAAGAAGGTATCAAGCGCCTTTTCAGCGACTTGCAATGCACCTAGAATTTGTTTTGCGACTGCACTGACAACATCATCATCCAACTTAGCCGTAGAAAATGCATCAACGGCTGGCTCTAACGCTTCACCTTCAACGATCACCTGAAGACGAGCAAGCTGCGTGCTGATTTTTTGTTGGGCGTCAGTATCAAGCTGCGGATAATGCTCGCCTATGTATTCAAGCAGATTAATGGCTGCGGCAACCTCAATGAATGCAGTCTCATTGATTTTAGTTTGATCCGCTTGCAATGCTTGTGCTGTAGCATAAATCGCGTTTAATAATTTAGATGCGTATTGACTATTCAATCCTTGCAAAACTGTAGTCAAATAATCCAGTTTTTTAATAAACGCATCAAAATCAGTGTCATCAGCGTTATCGCCAGTACTAATGCCTGACCATAACTCTTTTAAAGTAGGTAAATCTGCATTTAACTGTGCTAATGCTGCACGCTCTGTTGCATTAGCAACGGCTTTTTGGCCGACAACTTTATCGTCTGCGGGCAAAGCGTTATCCAACTCAAATATATCTTTAACCCTGGAAATTGTATCTGTATCGGGATCACTAATTGCCACGTAATAAAGCAGATCACGTAGTAATTGCGAAGGAATCTTTGCATCACCCACTGATATTTTACGTAACTGCTGATCGAGCCTGCGACATAGTTTTTTCGCGCTAGTATGCGCTGCAACTTTATCTTGTCCTATTGCGTCCATAAACGCCGTTGCTGCCCACCATAATGTTTTTTGCGCATTTTTCTGCTGCACTTGCTGCACATTCAAAATAGCTTCACGCATGCCATTAACTGAATCAACATCCTTGGTACGTAACCAGTCTAACAATGACTTTTGAAAAGCAACTCTTTTCTCTGCAACAAAAATGGGAATGGCTGACTCAGCTATTGGGTTAACCATTAAATCTTTAGGTGCGCTATTACTGGTATCTGGAAAGAATAAATCGCTCATCTCTAGCGTTTCTCCTTGCACCTCAACCAAAGGCTTTAAGCTCTCATAAAGACTAACCGATGTATCTTGCATACCATTTAACAGGTCTTGCAGATAACGCCCCAGAGTCTCAATCGCATATATCATGTCAGCCATTACAGATTGACTGACTGGGATTTCCTGCTTTTCTAACTTACTGGTGAGCTTCTCAATTTCATAACAATACCGCTTACAGCCCTCAAGACCCACCATATCTAAAGCGCCGCTTACTTGGTATAAATGCGCTGTGGTGAAACGTAAAGATGCGAACTCTGCGGGCGCTTCAGCCACCATCTTAAAGCTATCAAGCACCTTTTTAAGTGACTGATTAATTTCATCTTTAACCCAAGATAATGGGCCTGTATCAAATGCTTCAGACATGTTGTGCCGCCATTTTATTATGCTGTATTCTCATGGAGTTTCTATCTGTTCCACTGCTAGTAATAGGCATTTAACTTAATAGCCATATAATTTATATGCTTTCAATTCAATAACTAAAGTGACTAAAGTTTAAATCCAGCCACAGAAGAACGTAAGTCTTCAGCAAGCGCGGTAAGCTGCCCCACTGAGTCCGCAGTTAATTGAGTACCTTGACTTGTTTGGGTCGTAATCTCCTGAATCAGTTGCATGTTATTAGACACCGTAGTCGCTGACTCAGTCTGGGCATTGGTGGCAACTGAAATAGATTGAATCAAATTCGCCAAATCATTAGTTACCGTTTCAATTTCAGCTAGTGCCTGACCAGCCGCATCAGCAACACGAGCCCCTTCAACTACACCCTCGGTACTTTTCTCCATCGCAACCACAGCACCATGTGTGTCAGTTTGAATCGTTTTCACAATCGCGCTAATTTGTTTAGTCGCTTCAGATGAACGTTCCGCCAGACGCTGAACCTCTTCCGCAACCACGGTAAATCCGCGGCCAGCTTCACCTGCAGATGCTGCCTGAATCGCTGCATTTAAGGCCAAAATATTGGTCTGTTCGGTAATGTCTGAAATCAATTCCACAATTTCACCAATCTCTTGCGAGCTTTCACCTAAACGCTTGATGCGCTTTGAAGTTTCTTGAATCTGAGTACGAATCTCATTCATGCCTGAAATGGTATTTTGTACGGCTTGCGAGCCTTGATTAGCTGATGCTAATGAACGCTGCGCCACTTTGGCGGCCTGCGTAGCATTGCTTGATACTTGTAAAAGTGAGCGCGTCATGTCCGTCACAGCATCGGTTGTTTGTAAAATCTGGGCCGATTGCGTTTCTGCGGCGTTAAGCAATTGCTCCGAAGTACCTTGCGCAACTGAAGTTGCCAGTGTCACCTGCTCAGTTGCACGGTTAATTTCCATAACTAGGTCACGTAAGCTTTCAATGGTGTAGTTGATAGAGTCAGCAATCGCGCCAGTAATACTGTCTCGCACTTGCGCTTTTACCGTTAAATCACCGTCAGCCAAGTCACCCATTTCATCAAGCAACTGCAAAACAGCCTCTTGGTTATCCTGGCCTTCCTTCGCTAGCTGATTAGTTAACACCACTGATTGTACTGTTTGCTTTTTACCAAAGAAATACATTAAAAACACTAAAACCATACTTAGTAATAATAAGCCCACCAGTACATAGCGAATAAAGTTCGTTTGCGTTTGAAGTAACTTGTCATTCTCTTCCTGAACCGCCTTAATGAATGTATTACCGGCTTGCTGCGCCTCCTCAAATGCAATAGTTAGATCAGATAATGGTGCAGAGGCGGCTACAGTGCCAAGTGGGATGGCTGGAACAAAACGAGTATTGGCTATTCTAAAAAAGTTTTCACCTGCCTTAATTGTGCTTTCTAAGTGGCCTTGAAGCTTTTCATTCACTAGACTTTTCTGCCAATAGGCAGAACGTTGTTTAAACAACGCTTCAAATTTAGCGGCATTGGCTAGCGCTTTATCACGTTTTTCATTATTAAAATTAGTAGAAGCGACATAGGCCTGGTTGTAGAATGCAAAAGCATCTACAGGGTATAACGGAGGAGGCAAAGCATCAGCCACTAAATTTTGGTATTCTTTCAAAGAGTTATAAACTGGACCATTCACGCGCACTTGATTAATGACCCAGAAACTCAATAGTGCAAACAATATAAACGCAACTATTTGCAGAAAAAGTTGCCTATAGCCTGCTGCTAAGCTAGTAGAGCTTGATGCGAGGGCGCTCGCCTTTGGCACTTTTATATTGCTAATAATCCTGCCTATTTGTGTCGGCAAACTTTTTATAGTTGCTAGATTTAATGCCATTTAGAGCCCCAATTCACAGAATTATTATGCTTTATAAAATATGTAGTTAATGCTGAATGACATCATGCTATATTTCAAGGTACGATTATTACTCTTTTGTTACTTAATTAGCCCCATGATTTCTGTTTGCGAAGATCGACCAATCTCTTACGTTTTGTCTATGTTCAAATTGTGCTTGGCTGGATAAATTCTTTATTCTGAACTAAAGCTTCAATGTCAAGCTCGTACCAGACCTGATGATCAACATCCTGATAAATCCGCTTGCTTAATAAAGCCTCACGGCCTGTAGCTTCTGACTCATTGATCAGTGGGTTTAATTGCATCGATTCTGTATTACGCAAGCCAACGATAGCACCAACGACTAACGCCGCTTGTATAGTCACTTCAGACCTTAACAATAAAATTCGGTTATGGATAGATTTTGGTGTTGGGGGCATACCTGAAAATTGAGCTAGATCCGTAATATTGTACAAATTACCACGTACGTTTGCGACGCCTAAAAACCAAGGTTGCGTGAGTGGTACAGACTGCAAAGGGGGTACTGGCAACACCTCAATCACATCCTTTAGATCAATCAGTAAATTCTTCGATCCTACCGTAACACCTAAACGTGATGTGGCAACGGCTCCACCTTGCTCAGCTGCTTCTTTGAGCTTTAAAAGGATGGCCTGTTGGAATTCGCGTAAAGTTGAGTTTTTAGCCACGTTTATTTAATCATTAAATTCAGAGTTAGTTGCATCGCAAAGATGTATTGAGTATCGCAATATACAACTTAAGCTAAAGTTTTAATCAAAGCCAACAAATTAGCACCAGCCACAGGTTTGGTGTCGCTCTCTATGGTTTTAATCAACGCCAATAAATCAGCACTTGCCACAGGCTTGGTGATGCAAGCTTTAGCCCCCATTTTCATCGCCCAAGCTAAGTCTGTGGCCTGAGATTTACCAGTACATAAAATCACTGGGATATGTGCCGCTTTAGGATCTTTTGTCAGTGCACGCGTCACTTGGAAGCCAGTTAAACCAGGCATTACCACATCACACAACACTAAATCTGGTGGGGTTTCTGCCACTATAGCCAAACATTCTTCACCACTTCCGGCACCCACCACTCTAAATCCAGCGGTCTCTAACAACTCAGTTAAAAAAAATCGGTCGGTTGCAGAATCATCTACAACTAAAATGGTTTGTATTGCCATATTCACTCCGTATCTTGCTGTTGGGATTTACTGGCGAGCGCGTAAGTTTGCACCGCGTCCATAAGTGTTTCTTGTGTGAAAGGTTTTGTAAGGTATTGATCTGAGCCTACCATCCGCCCACGTGCTCGATCAAATAAACCATCTTTACTTGAAAGCATAATCACTGGGGTGGATTTATAGCGTGCATTTCTTTTAATAAGCGAACAGGTTTGATAGCCATCAAGTCGCGGCATCATAATATCAACAAAAATTAAATCAGGATGTTCATTAGAAATTTTAGCCAACGCATCAAAACCATCTTCTGCCAAAAAAACTTCACACCCAAAGGCTTTAAGAAATATCTCTGCACTACGGCGTATTGTATTGCTGTCATCAATCACCATCACTTTAATGGTGGACAACTGAATTAGACTTAACTTTTCTTGACTTGGCATCACTTGGCTCACCAGCAAGCTCCCTTTTCTAAGCATTAATATACAACCAGATACATTTTGAAACACATCTTAAGATGCATTTTATATATAGATAGACATAATAAGCAACATAATATTAAAGAAAATAATGTTTTTATCTTAAATATGTGAATAAATTAACCTATAATCCATTACACTTTATTAACAACTGTGTAACAACGATACAATTATCAATGAGGCTCAACTGCTAAAGCCGAAATTTGAGGGGTTTTATGATAGTAAAACAAGAATCACTGTCTAGCAATATGGCCTTAAAGGATTTGCCATCAGCATCTCCACTACCCACTGCTAGCTTGGTACTGGTGTTTGGTTCAGTAAAACGCCTTGGAGAAGCTAGATTACAGAGCATACTAAAATCTCGCTATCCTGCCGCACAGATCATCGGCTGCTCAACCTCTGGAGAAATTAACGCAGCGGGTGTTTTTGATGACAGCTTACAAATCACAGCCATCTTGTGGGAAAAAACCGTGCAACGTGTGACGCATACTAAAATGTCAACGATGCAAAGCTCTTATGAAGTGGCAGTAGATTTAGCTAAGCAACTTAAATCTGAAAATTTAAAAGCGGTACTCGCTTATTCCGATGGTTTAAATGTTAACGGATCTGAACTACTGGAAGGCTTTAAAAGTATACTCGGTGAAATACCCGTAGTGGGAGGCATGGCTGGTGATGGCTTTAACTTCAGTCAAACGGTACAGCTTATCAACGATAAAGTGTCTGACGGCTTAGTGATTGCTGTGGGTTTGTATGGCAATAGTTTAGTTGTAGCGACTGGCGTTGGTCGAGGATGGAAACCTTATGGACCACCTCGAAAAGTGACTAAATCAGAAAAAAACGTAGTATTAGAATTGGATGGAAAGCCTGCCTTACCCTTATATAGCATGTACATCGGCGGGCACTCAGCAAAAGGCTTACCAGGTAGCGGCCTGAAATTTCCATTTGCTATTATTGAGGAAGGAAAGCGTGATATTGAAAAAATACGCACGCTACTTGCAGTTGATAGCGCTAATAACAGCCTGACTTTTGCGGGTAACGTGGATGAAGGTGAAACGGTTAGATTCTGTCAAGCCACACACGACAGGCTTGTTGAAGGTGCTGGCGATGCCGCACATTTAATTGCAGACAACACCAAGACAAACCAGACTGGCCTAGCCGTATGCGTAAGCTGTGTTGGTCGAAAAGGCGTCATGGCAGAACAGGTAGTCGATGAAGTGAAGCTAGTGCAGCAAATATTAGGGTCACAAACTGCGCTAACAGGATTCTATTCTTATGGTGAGTTTGCACCGCGCCCAGAGACTAAGGACAGTGTTTTACATAACCAAACGATGACAATCGCTTATTTGAGCGAAAATTTACTCGCTTAAGACTAAAAAGACCCTTCTAAAACAAGGGGATATAATGAAGCTATATCACTAAACGCTCAGTGCAAACTGGGCGTTTTTGTTTTATGATGGAATCATTCTCAGTTTAATACTGAAATTTTGAATAGCGGAACTTTAAATACCAATAATATAAGAGGAAAAAATCATGACCAACACCGTCACACTAAAAGGTAGCCCCATAGAAATAGGTGGTAATTTTCCACAAAAAGGTCAAACTGCACCCAATTTTAACCTTGCGGATAAAGCTAGAGCGGACGTTTCGCTAGCGAATTTTGCTGGTAAACGTAAAGTGTTGAACATTTTTCCAAGTATCGACACGCCAACCTGTGCAACATCAGTGCGCACTTTTAACCAACAAGCTAGTAGCCTCAATAACACTGTGGTGCTATGCATTTCTGCCGATTTACCTTTTGCTCAAAACCGTTTTTGTGCTACAGAAGGCATAGAGAACGTCGTGACGCTGTCTAGCTTCCGCAATACAGTCGCTTTTGCAGAGAGTTATGGCGTGGCGATTAACTCTAGTAGTTTGGCTGGGCTGACAAGCCGAGCAGTCATTGTGCTGGATGAAAACAATCAAGTGTTACATAGCGAATTGGTTGCTGAAATCACTAGCGAGCCTAATTATGACGCGGCTTTGGCAGTGTTGAAATAAAGAGCTAGGAAATTAAGCAAATATATTTAAAAAAAGATGCCCTGCGAAGCCCGTCCCTATTGGCTCGCAGGGCATCTGCTTTAATCTCTACAATGGTGTTTATCGTTCCTACAAGTAATCTGTATATTTATTAGTTTTGCCACGCGCCTTATCCACTGGATATTTAAGCGCATTGAGCGCAATTTTTTTATTGGTCACCTCGATTAAATCTATATTCAACACTTCGGCAATTCTAAGTAAATACACAAAAGTATCGGCCAACTCGTGCCCGACCTGCTCGCGTTTAGCATCATCAAGCACGCTACTTTCCAATTCGGTATTCCATTGAAAGTGTTCAACCAGTTCTGCCGCCTCAACAATCATGGCCATTGCCAGATTCTTAGGTGAATGAAACTGCGCCCAGTCGCGTTCATCGACAAACTGTTGCAACTTTTGTTTTAAGTCATTTAATGAATCAGCCATAGTGTTTTTAACAATACCGATAAATGTAACTACTTACGATTACTGCCTGCCACCATTTTAATTTCAAATAAGCGGCACTCTAATGGGCCGTTATAAAGCGGCGTACGTTTGCTTGGCGTCAAGCGCATTAACTTAGGCATGGTTAAATCGTTGGTTAAAAAGTAAGTGCTCCAACCAGCAAACTTACGCTTTAACGCTTCACCTATTTTAGGGTAAAGCAAAGAAAGCGTCTCGTCATCGCCAATTCGTACACCATAAGGCGGGTTTGCCACTAAAACGCCACTATCGGCTGGCGGTATGACATTCACAATGTCTACATGTGAAAGCTGCACTGCCGCTAATAAGCCTGCATCCTCCAGATTTTGTTTACTAATCCGCACTGCACGTAAATCAACATCGGACCCATATATTTTTTGAAAAGAAACCGCTTTTACTTTAGCTGCTGCTTGAGCTTTAAGTTTATTCCAGACCTGCGGTTCAAAGTTTTTGAGCGTTTCGAAACCAAAGCTGCGTTTATAACCTGGTGCCATATCCAGTGCCACCATCGCCGCTTCTAATAAAAACGTACCGCTGCCGCACATCGGGTCTAACAAAGGCTGGCCTACTTGCCAACCAGATAATTTTAAAATACCTGCTGCCAGATTCTCTCGTAACGGCGCTTCAATGCTCGCGCCGCGATTACCGCGTTGGTAAAGTGCCGCGCCTGAAGTATCTAGGTAAAACTGATATTCCTCAGCCGCCAAATAGGCATGAATACGCACTGCTGGTGTTTTAGTATCAATATACGGACGGCTTCCTACGGCTTGTCTAAACTTGTCACATACTGCATCTTTAATTTTTAAAGTGGCAAACTCAAGGCTTTTAAGTGGGCACTTTACACCAGTCACTTTGACCATAAAATCATGTTTCACATCAAACCATTGTGACCAATTTAGCTTATAAGCCGCATCAAATAAATCTTCTTCATTCAAGTAGTTACCGCGTGCCACTTGCCATAAAATGCGCGTAGCAATGCGCGAGTGCAAGTTTGCTGCATAGCATACGGCCCAATCGCCATCAAAACTGACCCCACCATCCGTCATTTTGATTGACTTAGCACTTACCTGCAAAAGCTCATCGGCCAGCAGCTGTTCTAAGCCACGCGGGCAGGTTGCAAAATATCGGTTAGGTGTTTGATTTTGTGTCATAGAATTTAGGTATCACTGAACTTCACCCGTTATTTTGAATAAATTATCATATCAAAATACAACGAGTAAAAAGAAAGGAAATGAAAAATACTAGAAACAGACATTTATTGCAAGGATAAACTGCATGTAAAAACCTTAATCTACAAAAAGTTAAGTTGGGTGTGCAAAATTTTAATTAGGCAATAAATGTTAATCACAAATATCGACTAAGCATGGGCGATTTGGTTGATGCAGTTATAATGCACGCATGGCTAAAAAACTACCTCTAGAGCGCATCATCCACAACCAAGGTTTTGGCGCACGTAAACTGTGTCGACTCATGGTTTGGAATAATGAAATTACCGTGAACGGTGCACCCTGTGACGACCCAAATGCTGAGTTTGAATTAGATAATCTGCTATATACCGTGCGCGGTGACGAGTGGAGTTATCGTGAAAAATCTTACTTAATGCTAAACAAACCAAGTAATTACGAATGCTCTCACAAAACACAGCATCACCCGACTATTTACAGCCTGCTACCGCATCCTTTAGTCGTGCGCGATGTGCAATGCATTGGCCGCTTGGATGAAGACACCACAGGCTTAATCCTAATTTCGGACGATGGGCAATTTATCCACAAAATGAGCTCACCCAAACATAAAGTACCCAAAGTATATGAAGTTACCTGCAAGCATCCCATAGATGACAGCCAAATTGCGCACATTTTAAAAGGCGTGCAGTTGGTGGATGAAGATGCGCCAATCGCCGCATTAGCTTGTACTCGCATCAGCGACTACGTGATTCAGATGTCACTCACTGAAGGTAAATATCACCAAGTAAAACGTATGATTGCGGCTATTAGCAACCGTGTCGAAGGCTTAAAACGCATTCAAATTGGCGAGTTAAAATTACCAGATGATTTAGAAGTGGGTGATTGGCGCTGGTTAAGTGCTGACGACATGGTAAAACTGGGCTCCTGAAGCACTCGTTAAATTTGTAGCATAAACATACGTATCTGCAATCTACACAAGGCATTGCCATTGTTACGCTTAACTCAGCCTGGAGTATTTTTGTGAAAAAACAATTTCTTGCAGCCTCTTTATTTGCTTTAACACTACTACTTAGCGCCTGTATGGGCGTGCCTGAGCATGTGAAAGTTATCGAAAGCGTGGATGCTAGCCAATACCTCGGCACTTGGTACGAAATCGCAAGGCTGGATCATTCTTTTGAGCGTGGTTTAGAAAAAGTTACCGCTACTTATAGCTTGCGTGATGATGGCGGCATTAAAGTCATTAACAGAGGCTTTAATGCCGAAACTAATTCATGGAAAGAAGCTGAGGGAAAGGCTTATTTCATCGATCCGCCAAACTTAGATAAAACCAACACCGGTAAACTCAAGGTGTCTTTCTTTGGCCCATTTTACGGTGCTTATAACATCATTGAGTTAGATAAGCCCTATTACAACTACGTAATGTTGTGTGGTCCTGATAAGTCCTATTTTTGGATACTGTCACGCACGCCTCAACTGGCTTACCCGATTAAGCAAGAATTGATTAGCAAAGCTAAAGCGCTAGGTTTTGCGACAGAGCATTTAATCTACGTCAATCAATCAGGAGAGGTGATTAATTATGAAGCCGGCAAGCATATGAAACACTAAGAGTATTTACGCTTACCTTCGGTCGCCCGCCTAGGCCTCACAGTCCGCTCTAACTGCTCACCGCGCACTGTAGTTATCGGCTTACTTGAAAGCGGCTGCCATGCAGGAATCAAGTGCTGCTTGCTGTTGCCTATCAAATCTTCTCTGCCCATTTTTATTAAGGCTTCGCGTAGCATAGGCCAATTATTAGGGTCATGATAACGGATAAAGGCCTTATGCAATTTACGTACATTGCCAGCTTTTGGTATCACCACCTCCTCAGAATTCGCCGTCACTTTACGTAACGGATTTTTGCCTGAGTGATACATCGCAGTTGCCATAGCCATCGGTGTCGGCGTAAAAGTTTGCACTTGGTCTAGCTTAAAATCATATTTTTTAAGCCATAACGCTAAACTCAGCATGTCGTTATCGGTAGTGCCGGGATGCGCCGCAATAAAGTAAGGAATCAAATATTGTTTTTTACCAGCCTCGGCACTAAATTTTTCAAACATGGCCTTGAACTCATCGTAAGCACTCATGCCTGGCTTCATCATTTTGCTTAAAACATTTTCTTCAGAATGTTCTGGGGCAATTTTTAAGTAGCCGCCAACATGGTGCTGCACCAGCTCTTTGACATACTCAGGTGATTTAACAGCAAGGTCGTAACGCACACCGCTACCGATTAAGATTTTCTTCACACCTTTAATGGCACGCGCTTTACGGTATAGCTGAATCAGCGCACTGTGGTCTGTATTCAAGTTTTCACAAATACTAGGGTATACGCAGCTCATTTTACGGCAAGATGTTTCAATGGCTTCACTCTTACAAGCAATGCGATACATGTTTGCCGTTGGGCCACCAAGGTCAGAAATCACGCCAGTAAAGCCTTCAACTTTATCGCGAATTTCTTCGACTTCTTTCAAAATACTAGGCTCACTGCGGCTTTGAATGATGCGGCCTTCGTGCTCGGTAATGCTACAGAAGGTGCAACCGCCAAAGCAACCGCGCATAATATTCACACTAAAACGTATCATTTCCCACGCAGGAATTTTTGCATCTTTGTAAACTGGATGAGGTTTACGCGCATACGGCATATCGTAAACATAATCCATTTCTTTGGTGGTTAGCGGAATTGGTGGCGGATTTAGCCACACTTCTCTATCGCCATGCTTTTGCACCAGCGCACGCGCATTGCCTGGGTTGGCTTCTAAATGCAGCACGCGCGAAGCATGGGCGTATAACACAGGGTCTGCTGCCACAGCTTCATAATCAGGTAGACGCACCACTTGCTTGGTTCTATCCGCTTTAGGTTTACGCACAATTTCAATGGCTTTTGTGCCTTCTGGCAACGCTAGTTTTTCTGAAGTAACGCCGCCCTGACCTTCATCAGTTGCACAGCTTGCATCGGCTTTGCCCATCTTTATTTCATAAGGGTCAATAGGCTTATCCACCACACCCGGTCGGTCTAGCTTAGTGCTTTCAATCTCACTCCAACCTTCTGGGATTTTTTTACGTAAAAAAGCAGTACCGCGAATATCTTGGATATCCACCACTTTTTCACCTTTGGCAATGCGGTGACTTAATTCTACCAACGCGCGTTCGGCATTACCATACAGTAAAATGTCGGCTTTAGAATCCACCAATATACTGCGGCGAACTTTATCACTCCAATAATCGTAATGGGCAATACGGCGCAAACTGGCTTCAATACTGCCTATAATCAATGGCACATCAGAATACGCCTCACGGCAACGTTGGCTATAGACCAGCACCGCTCGGTCTGGTCGCTTATTCGGTGCAGCGTCTGGTGTATAGGCATCGTCACTACGAATTTTTCTATCTGCGGTATAGCGATTGACCATGCTATCCATATTGCCAGCGGTCACACCAAAATACAAATTTGGCTTGCCTAGTGCTTTAAAAGCGCTGGCATTTTGCCAATCAGGCTGGGCAATAATCCCTACGCGAAAACCCTGCGCCTCTAACAGGCGTCCAACCAAGGCCGAACCAAAACTTGGGTGGTCGATATAACAATCACCTGTCACCAAAATAATGTCGCAACTATCCCAACCCAACACGTCCATCTCAGCACGGCTCATGGGTAACATTGGCGCCGCACCAAACCGCTTCGCCCAATATGGGCGATAGGTATGGATAGGCTTTGCAAGCATGGTTAAGTATTGTTCCAAGGTATTCGTTACTAATTTTAAAGTCCGCGAATTTTACGCACTAATTGTATGATTAAGAAGCTTTTTTTATAAAATTTTAGTGCTAATAACCCTACTTATAATATTGCTTATAACAAATCTATACCGAACTTCTTCACCACTAAGGCAAATAATAAAAAGACCACGATGGTCAATATCACGCAAGAGATTAAAGTAAACACAAACCCAAATTTTGGCAACAAGTACGGAAAAAGCAAAAACATGGGCAAGGTGGGTAGCACATACCAAAACGTATAGTAAGCATGATTCGCAATTTTACTCGCTGGTTGCTGTTCGACATAAAGCCAAATCAGGGTAAGCACGGTAACCATAGGCAAGGCTGCGATAAGCCCACCTAATTTGTCGCTTCTTTTGGCAAACTCCGACACCAGCACTACCACACCAGCAGTGATTAAATATTTCATAATAAGATATTGCATAAGCGGCCCTATTGATTGCTAACTGATTTTTTTAATGTCCCGCATGCCCGGTCGGCTTGCGCACCTGCACTTCTATCGCAGCTTTATCATCCGTGATGCTTTGTCTTTGCGCATCCAGCGTCTCGCCAACAAACTCATACGCCACTGACCCTTTTGGAAATTGATAAGGCCTAGGGTCTTTATAATCATTTCGCCCCAATCCTTCGCGTACTTTTAACGTTGAAAACATCCCCCCATATTCACATCTCCAAACTAGCCTTTTCCTGTCATCATCGGCAGGGTGTTTTCTGGAAATGGCATTGGCATTGGCATCATCGCCGCCATTTCGCTCTTTGCCCTACGCCAATATCCGTGGTCACTTCCAGCCATCTTGCGGTTGGTGGTATCCAGCCGCCATCTGTGCCCGTGACATGAAAAACGTGCCCATGCAAATGAATCGGTTGATCGGTCATTGTAAGGTGGCCAACTCGAATGCGTACACGATCATTCTTACGCACCACTCATGAATCTATGCTAGGAAAAGCACGGCTATTCCATGTCCATAAATTAAAATCCAGCATCGTGTTGATTTTTGGCGTATAGCTGCTGGGGTCAATATCGTAAGCATTAAGTAAAAATATAAAATCTCTATCTACTGGGATGAATTTAGGGTTTTTTTGGATGCGTCACCCAACCGCCCATCATCCCCATCGCCATTTGTGTCATTTCGTCTGCGTGTGGGTAATACATAAACCTGCCCGCACGCTTGCTTCAAATTCATAATCATACTGCTACATTTGTCTTTAATGTAACGCATTTCTGCATAATGTAGGTTTTCATAAAACCCAGTTATTATTTAGGCATAATGCTTGATAATTACCGCCAGCAGCTTGATTAACATCATGCCATAAATTAAGCGCTGGCTTAACCGTTCACAAGCCTTTGCCATGAAACCAGATAACCTATGAGCCATGCTTACTATCAATTACCGAATGGTCGCGTTGCCAGTATAGACGGTGACTGTGATTTTCCGCCATTGCTAGAGGCGCTAAAAGAACCCAATGGCTTAATTGCCATTGGTGGCGACTTGTCATTTAATCGATGTGGGGTATTCAGCTAAATGCTGTGATGGTAAAATTATGAATGGAATCAAATACATCACAAGAGCGATCTGCCGCGCCCCGCGCCGGGGTTGACTACCCGCGCAACTACGCTGAATTTCTGGCATGGTTTCACAATGATG
>CAINBI010000088.1 GCA_903846555.1 uncultured Pseudomonadota bacterium | reverse complement strand
GGTCTGGTGTTGAGTGCCGATCATCAATTGGAAGCTGCCTTAAAGAGCTTTCAGCAAGCTATTTTACTGCAAGCTAAAGATTTGGACGTGCAGCTTAATCTTGCTAATACGTTGCTCTCGCTGTCTCGTTTTGAAGAAGCTGCTGCTTATTACCGCCGATTGTTAAAAATATCCCCTAAAAGAGAGGATGTGCGATCCGCTCTTTGCCATTGCTTATCTTCGCTTGGAAACCAAGCGCATGCCGCTTGTAGTTACAAGCAAGCTGAGTCCTACTTCGAAGAGGCTGTACTTTTAAATACGCAAGATGCCGCGCTGTATTACAACTTAGCTAATGCGCAACGCGAGTTAGGTAAACCTGACGCAGCAATCAAGCAGTATCAAAAAGCGATTCAATTAGACGCTAACGATGCCGATATTTATAATAATTTAGGCAATGTCCAGCGTGAACTAGGACAATTGGATTTGGCGATTGCGAGCTACTCTAAAGCGCTAGACATCAATCCAAGTCTGCATCATGCCAAGGTACATCTTGTGCATCAAAAGCAGCATATTTGCGATTGGCAAGGCTTACAGGCTGATATTGCGAAGATTCGCAACTGGGTGAATACCATGCCGCATGCACAAATATCCCCTTTTGCATTTTTAGCCATGCCGACTACGACTGCCGCTGAACAAAAAACCTGTGCAAATAATTGGGTAAGCAACCGCTATGCGTCGCTGATAGAGCAGGGCAAGCAACTTAATTTTACTGACAGGCCCCGTCAAAGCAAAAAATTAAGGATTGCTTACCTGTCAGCCGATTTTAGATTGCATCCGCTTGCATTTTTAATCAGCGAATTAATCGAGCTACATGATCGTAGCCAATTTGAAATCATCGCTTTTTCATACGGTGTGAATGATCATTCAAGTGCTAGGATTCGATTGGAAAGGGCGTTTGATCAGTTTCACGATATTCGCGCGTTATCTGAAATAGACGCAGCTAAAAAAATACATGCAAGTAATATTGATATCCTGGTCGATTTAACAGGCTTTACCCAGACTAGCCGTAGCGGGATCGCCGCCTTGCGACCCGCGCCGATTAACGTTAATTGGTTAGGTTTCGCTGGAACAATGGGGGGCTTAAGCGAGGGTAAACAACCGCTATTTGATTACATCTTAAGCGATGCGTTTATTAGCCCGCCAGAGACTGCACCATATTACGCAGAGCAACTAGCACTATTGCCGCATTGTTACCAACCTAATGACCGCAAGCGCCCTGTGGCTAAAATACCTAGCCGAGAAGCCTGCCTGCTGCCAGCCGATAGTTTTGTATTTTGTTGTTTCAATCAAACATTCAAAATCACGCCTGACGTTTTTGCTGTTTGGATGCGCCTTCTAAAAGCGGTGCCTAATAGCGTGCTGTGGTTATTAGATTGCAATCGCTGGGCAAAACAAAATTTAATCCACGAAGCCGCAATACAAGGCGTTCGCGAAGAAAAGCTAATTTTTGCGCCGCGCGTTGCCATTGCTGACCATTTAGCGCGCCATATTCATGCCAATTTGTTTTTAGACACGCTACCGTACAACGCACATACCACTTGTAGCGATGCTTTGTGGATGGGTGTGCCAGTATTAACCTGCGTAGGTGATACCTTTTCGGCCCGCGTTGCTGGCAGTTTATTGAATGCAGCAGACTTAACTGAGTTTATTACATATACACTGCAACAATATGAAGATAAAGCACTTTACCTTTCAGAAAATCCTATAGAACTATTAGCGATTAAGAAAAAATTGCTTGCGGGTGTAATGACTTATGCATTGTTTGACACTATTAGCTTCACTCAATCACTTGAACATACTTATCAAATGATATGGCAACGCTATCTAAATGAAGTAAAAAACTAAGGCATCGTCAATGGGTAGGACAAATTTTCATGCTAAAGTCATTAAAGTAAAATCTCAACATTAATAACGTTACTAACTTGGTTGGAGTTAGTGTAAATGAATAGAAAAATAGGGAAATTAAATGGCCACAATTGACATTAGCACAATGTTGAAATTTATGTCGGATAAAGGGGGGTCTGATTTATTTTTTAGTACGGGTGCGGCGATTCATATTGAGATTGAAGGTGATACAACACCAATTAACGCTCAATTAATGTTACCAGGGATGATTAAAGAAATCGCTTATTCTTTGATGACACCAGAACAAGTTAAGGAGTTTGAATTAACCTTAGAAAGTAATTTTGCCATCAGCAGGAAGGATGTGGGTCGTTTTCGCATCAATGTATTCAAGCAACGTGGTGAAGTTGCGATGGTTATTCGACATATTAAAACAGACATTCCATCCATTGAATCGCTTGATTTACCAAGCATATTAAGGGAATTGGTCTTGCGCAAGCGCGGATTAATTTTGGTGGTGGGCGCTGCTGGATCTGGCAAAAGCACGACACTTGCCTCTATGATTGATTACCGTAATGCAACCAGCAATGGCCACATTTTAATGCTTGAAGATCCGATAGAGTTTATACATCAGCACAAAAAATCGGTTGTTAATCAGCGTGAAGTCGGCATAGATACACTATCTTTCGAAAGTGGCCTTAAAAATGCCATGCGTCAATCGCCCGATGTTATCCTAATCGGTGAAGTCCGTGATATAGAAGGCATGAAAAACGCATTGGCATACGCTGAAACAGGTCATTTGTGCTTGGCCACTTTACACGCCAATAACGCCAACCAAGCGCTTGATCGTATAGTTTCATTTTTCCCAGAAGATGCTAGAACTGGGTTGCTACTTGGTCTATCAATGAACTTAGTTGCCATTGTTTCTCAGCGCTTAATTCCTAGTAAGCTCGGTAAACGAACGGTGGCATCTGAGGTGCTGATTAATTCACCTTACATTGCGGAGCTGATTCAAAAATATAAATTGGGTGACATTAAAGAAATCATGGCTGATAGCAATGACATTGGTATGGTTACATTCGATCAATCATTATTCAAATTATTTTCGAGTGGTCAAATTGATGAAGATAACGCGCTATCTAACGCCGACTCGCGTAATGATTTATCACTTAAAATTCGTTTTGCTGCCGAGGGTGTGGGGCAAAGCAGATTTAGTAACTAACTTGAGGGCACTTCTATAAATCCAATTATTTTTCACACTTTTCGTGTTTACATTCCCATGACAATTAGTGCCTTTAAAGCCAGATTGGCCTTTTGTATGTAGACAATTTGCTGACGATCTGACTCTGTGTTGTTTTCTTAAGCGCAAGTGCCAGTGAGGCTAATATCCTCAAAATCTTGTCCCACTCTTTAATAATCAGCGCCTTATTAACTTTCTTGCTGGGCTTGATAAGGTGCTGTTTATAGTGATCGTGTAATATTATTTCATACGCAACTGGTCACGATAGAACGTTTTGATCGGTCGCGATAGCCGTAATACGTAAGCTAGCGGGATTTGATTGTGAAATTGTTCTGGAAGATTTAATTTTTGAATTCCACATCGGGCTGTTGTTAGCTCGTCTTTCACTGCTTTTGCTTTGGCTCGCTTTAACTGGGCTTTCACCTTCTAACTGAAACACACTTACCGCATTCATGAGTTCATCGGCCTGCTCCAGCATGGATTCTGCTGCCGCTGCCGCTTCTTCTACCAAAGCAGTGTTCTGCTGGGTCACATCGTCCATCTTTATAATAGCTTCGTTGACTTGTTCAATACCAGCACTTTGTTCATTGGAAGCGGCTGCAATCTCACTTATGATGTCTGAGACGCGTTTCACCGAGGTGACGATCTCCTGCATGTTGTTGCCTGCATTCTCCACCTGCCGTGTGCCTTCTGCGGTCTTGCTCACCGAGTCGGTGATGAGTTCTTTAATCTCTTTGGCAGCAGAGGCAGAGCGCTGTGCCAGGTTGCGTACTTCTCCTGCCACTACAGCAAAGCCACGGCCCTGTTCACCAGCTCTCGCCGCCTCTACTGCCGCGTTCAGCGCCAGGATGTTGGTCTGGAAGGCAATGCCATCAATGACAGAAATGATGTCTTCAATCTTCTTGGCACTGTTGTTGATGTCACTCATGGTAGCCATCACTTCACCGACGACGTCGCCGCCTTTGACGGCAACACCGGAGGCGGCCGAGGCCAGCAGATTGGCTTGCTTGGCGTTGTCGGCGTTCTGTTTCACGGTAGAGGAGAGTTCCTCCATACTGGCGGCAGTCTTCTCTAAGCTTGCGGCCTGCTCTTCGGTACGGCGGGATAAGTTGGCGTTACCTTGTGCGATCTCTTTTGCTGCAGTGCTGATGGTTTCTACCGCCACCTTTACCGTGGCAATCGGACCGACGATCATTTCCAGCGTTTCGTTCATGCCTTCGACAATCTTGCTGAAGTCACCCTGATGGCGGCTTACATCGGCGCGTACTGAAACGCGGCCTTCACGTGCTGCGTTGGCAAGCATTTGTACGTCTTCATTCAAAGCTTTCAAGTTGCTACGTACTTGTTCAATAGCTTCATTTACAAATGCTTTTTTTCCGGGGAATTTTTCAAGAGGTGCATTAAAGTCACCCTCACCAAAAGCACTCACTACAGCAATGGCTTGTTTTTTGACGGCAATATGGCCAAACAACATCGTATTGACACCTTGCGCCATTTTTGCATACGTACCATTGAATTTGTTGACTTCCATCGCTACATCGATATCCCCTGCATCATGCGCAACTGACATAGCGTTCATATCGGCAACAAAGGTTTTAATGTTCTTGCGTGTATTTTCTATCGCCTCATTGATAAAAGCTTTTTTGCCAGGTAGTTTTTCTAATGGCGCGTCAAAATCGCCTTCACCATAAGCTTTAACAACCGAGATAGCTTTCCTGTTCATCTCTATATGATCTGCAACCATATTATTGACACCTGATGCCATTTCTTTATAGGCTCCATAAAATTTGTCTTCATCCAGTCTTACATCTATATCACCAGCATCATGTTGGCTTGACATATGCTGCATATCAGCAATAAAAGTTTTAATGTTGTTACGCAGCACCTCTACGCCATCATTGATAAATGCCCTTTGGCCTGGAAAGCGTTCCAGCGGTGCATCGAAATTACCATTTGAAAATTCAGAAACACATGCCGTGACTTTGTACATCACTTCAGCCTGATTGGCTGCCATTTCATTGACATTCTCTGCCATGGTCTTATAACTGCCATCAAACTTATCTGTATTGATAGTAGCTTTTATATTGCCTGCCTTGTTTTCGATCGACAATCTGCTTTGTTCTTCTATCACCAATTTAAGAGTTTGCTGCATTAGCTGCATTGAAGCCATCAAGCTACTCGTATCGCCTCTCGTCAATTCGATAGAACTGTTTAAATCACCCTTAGCAATATTATTTGCAATTGCTGCGACATCTTCTGGCTCCCCACCAAGTTGCTTACGAAAATTGCGTGTAATCATAAAGCCGATGCTTGCAGTCGCAAGTAAGATTAAGATGCCTATTATTAGCGATAATTTCTTTGCACTGTCTTTGACAGCCACAGCATCCTGAGCGCTTAACTGACCTAGCTTAACTTTGTAATCAATATGTTCTGCAATATATCCATTCGCTTTCTCAGCAGTTGCACGGATGTCAATATATAAGCTTTGTGCCAGATCTTTTTTATTGGCACGTGAAGCATCTAATATCGGCTCCATACGTACATAATATTCATTCAAACTCGCTTTATCGATCTCTAGCGCGTGCTTTTCTTTATCGTTCGCAACGTAAACTTCGTAATTCTTAAGCAATGCATCTAGTTCAGTCTGTAATTTTCTGATAGCAGCTTCTACCTCTGACATTTTTCCAGCATCTTTGGTGATAGTGTGGTTTGCTACCCTGATTCTCAGTGTGTTGAACTTATAGCGGATTTTGTCCAATTCAACCAAACTTGGCACAATATTGGTGCCTTGATAATTGGTTTTGTTATAAACTTTTTCCATTTGAAGATGACTCATGGTAGTTAAACCAATCAACCCAGCCACAGAAATAAATGTCAGTAATAAAATCCTTTTAGCAACGGTCATTTTCATTTTTTTCTCATTTTATTATTTAAATATTAATATTCTAAAGTAAGTATTTTTTTACCGATTTTGGCTTAGGTATGGGGATGTTATTCAACTATCTAAAACGCTTCAATTGCAACATCAAGCTTCTTTATTTGGTTTTTATTATAAATAAAACTCAATCAATTGAATCCATTAAATAAGTAGGTAAAACTGGCTTAATCTCTCTTATTGGAATCCTCAAGAATAGTGCCCGCGCTATTGACTGTAGATTGTTCTAAACCAATGGTTGTAAAGTCGAATAGATACCATTCAATACTGTTGAATTTATATCCGCCAATAGGGCGAGACTAATCTTTATTACGTGTTTTATTATTGAAGTCATGCTTGGTTTATTAATAAATTGCAGTCAATTTTAAACGGCATTAGGCAGGGCAACTATAGGACAATAGTTGCCTTAACATTAATCCCTAGACGCTGAAGTGCTAGCTTATTAATTAGTCTTTCACATACTTCAAAATAATGTAGAGACTATCGCCATCAACTGATCACTCATCGTGGATGTAACCAATACAGCATATATCACACATGTGGTTAGAATGGCATATATCGTTTTTACAAAATAATCCATAAATAATTTTCCGATTGATAACTTAAATTATTGCTAATTAAATGACCTCCAGCAAAGCTGGCGGTTTATTGCTGAGCCGCCTCGAAGGCCCTAGTAACCCAAGAGCCGTCTGAAGGCGACTATACCTCTCACTTCATTTGATCGTAACGGTCATCTTCTTTCTCTTGGCGCCAGATGTACGCGCAGGTCATTTCCTCATCCAGCCCGACTGTCGATACGAAGTAGCCGCGAGCCAAAAACACCACTCCTGTAAAGTTTCGCTGACACCCTCCAAATTGCCGAGCAATCGATAGCGCACTTTTCCTTTAATAAAGCCTACGATATTCGATACTGAATACTTGGGTGGTATGCTTAAACACCTATGCACATGATTCTGCATCAGAGGCCCTTCTACAACATTACATTCTCTTTGCTGTGCCAGTTCACGAAATATTTCACCAAGATGCTTACGTAGTGCACCATCAATAACTTTCTTCCGACACTTCGGTATAAATACCATGTGATACTTACAATCCCACCTCGTATGACTTAAACTTTGGTACTCTTTCAGCTTGAAGCTCCTTCTTTTGATAGAGATGGAAATTTCAAGACGACCGTCGTATAGGTCAAACCTTGGTAAACCCCTGGCAAAGCTGGGGTTTACCTTATTAAATTAAATATTGGCAAACCATATAAAAGTTATATCGGCAAAAAATCTTAATAGTTGAATGTTTTATGAAAATATTTCAATATATTTTTTAATGAATGAAAAGCAAGAATCAATAACAGACAAATAACATTCACTGGCCGTTAATGTTAAGGTTTGTCAGATGCATGCCCTCAGCCACAGAGCGTTCAAGTTAATACACCGCTGCTTGCGGCGAGGTGCTTTATTGATTGACGTCAAATAATTTAGTCATTGTGGTTGCCTGCTGCAAAAATAGCCGCAACCACAATCAGCCCACCACCTAGCCATTCATTCCATGACATAACTTCGTGAGCCAAGTAATACGAGGCCACTGCTGCAACAACTAGCTCAAATAAAAATAAGACTGAAGCGCGGGTTGCTGTGATTAGCGTTACGCCATATTGTACAAGTAGCGTTGCCGCTATGACCAATAGCGCAATCAGCAACATGATTAGCCAATGACTAACACTGAAAGAGTTGGGCGCTGGAATAATCCCTTTGACAAAAGGCATAAATAAAGCGGCCATTACCAATACACCAAGCCATACAGCAAAAGACTTTGAACGCACCGTTAAATGTGTAGATTTACGTGTGATGACATTGGTTAATGAAAACCCCATGCCTGATGACAGTGCAATCCATTCAGAGGTGTTTCTGGGTAATGGCCATGCGTCTGCCTGCCCAGAATAGTCACATAACATCACAAACGCTCCTAGTAGTGATAAGCTGATAATCATAATCCCTCGTAAGTTGGTTCGTTCCTTTAGCCAAAAATGCGCAAGTATCAACGTCCATAAGGGTGATAGATAAAATAACAGCATGACACGCATCACTTCACCATCAATCACCGCCAGTACATAGGCTAAGTTAGTCCAACCAGCTACAACAGCGAGCCAAACGATGCTGACCGGCAATCTAAAAAGCCCTCGCCAATGTTTGGCAAAGTAAATGCCAGCCAAAATTAGAACGATGCTATAGGTGTAAAAACTGGCAGCGACCGCTGAAATGCCTGCCTCAGCCAAGATGCGGTACGGAAACCATATAATTCCCCAACATAAGGCAGAGAACAGTAAGCTTGAAGCTGCGCCAAACTTAGTAGATATTTGACTGCTTGTTTGATTTGTCTTGTTCACGAGGCTCTATTTTCGTTAATCTATATCTTTTATATTCTGCTTAACACACGCATTGGTGATGTTAGCGCGCTATATTACAATAACGCTTATGAACCCAAATCTTAATTTACTACAACCTTACCCTTTTCAGCGCTTACGCGACTTATTTAAGGGCACAACACCTAACCCAGCATACTCTGCAATTAACTTATCCATTGGTGAGACTAAACATACCACACCACAGCTAATTAAAGACGCGCTGGTGAATAATCTAGCGGGGTTGGCGAGCTACCCCACGACCATAGGCTCTTTAGCGTTGCGCGAGGCCATTTCCAGATGGATTTCTCGCCGTTATGGAGTGCCAAACCTGAACCCTGAAACCGCTATTTTGCCAGTGACAGGCAGTCGTGAAGCATTATTTGCCTTTGCACAAGTGATAATAGACCACTCAAAACTAAAGCCAGTGGTAATTTCACCCAACCCATTTTATCAAATTTATGAAGGTGCCGCATTTTTAGCAGGTGCGGAGCCATATTTCTTAAATACCTTACCTGAAAACGATTATGCTATGGACTTTGAAAGCGTACCAGTTGATGTGCTAAATCGCACGCAATTAGTCTACGTTTGTAGCCCAGGTAATCCTTCTGGCAAGGTAATGAGTTTGGCGCAATGGAAAACTATTTTTGAATTATCTGATAAATATGATTTTGTTATTGCTGCTGATGAATGCTACTCAGAGATTTATTTTGATGAAGCTAATCCACCACTAGGCGCATTACAAGCGGCGCATCAGCTCAATCGAGATTACACAAATCTCGTCATTTTTAGCTCACTCTCTAAACGTTCAAATGTGCCAGGCATGCGCTCAGGCTTTGTTGCGGGTGATGAAAAAATTATCGAAAAATTTTCACTTTACCGAACCTATCATGGTTGCGCGATGAACCCTGCGGTGCAGGCGGCTAGCATGGCAGCATGGAACGACGAAGCTCATGTGATTGATAACCGCAGGCTTTATGCAGAAAAATTCAATACTGTCACCCCTCTGCTCAAAGGTGTATTGACCGTTGAAATACCAGACGCAGCTTTCTACTTGTGGGCTAGAAGTGACATGCCCGATACTGAATTTGTGTTAAAACTATACCATGATTTTAATGTTACAGTTCTGCCAGGCAGTTTTCTAGCGCGCGAAGCGCATGGCGTAAATCCAGGGCAGGGCTTTGTACGACTTGCCTTGGTGGCAAGCCTGGATGAATGTATTGAAGCGGCAAATCGAATTAAGAAAATCATGTAGACACTTAAGATATTGAGAGCCAATGATCTTGTCTGGCAGAAGCTTTTGAGCACTTAGCGTTTTTTAGCGCTTCTATCTTTATCTTCAACCTCTTTTTTAGCTTTTAATTCAGCGCGATGTGCTGTTTTTCGACGACGCATACTCACAATACCTTCACCTGGCTTACGTTTGTCATCATCTTCAGCAAATGGGTTGTTACCTTGCTTGTATTGCACACGCAATGGCGTACCAGAAAGCTGGAATGTTCTACGGAAAGTTTTTTCTAAGAATCGAGTATAAGCATCTTTAACACCATCCACATGATTGCCGTGAATCACGACGATAGGTGGATTGCTGCCACCTTGATGCGCATAGCGTAATTTAGGACGTATGCCTTTGCTAATAGGCGGTTGATGCTGTTGTAACGCGTCAATCAATACGCGCGTAAGTTGCGGGGTAGAAAGTTTAGCGAACGCGGCTTTAAAAGCAACATCCACAGAAGTAAACAATTCAGGCAGACCTTTTTTACGTAAGGCCGAAATATAATGAAATTCAGCAAAATCTAAAAACATGAGTTTACGATCAATTTCACGCTTAACCCAATCGCGTTCTTCTTCTTTTAAGCCATCCCATTTATTAATGGCCACCACTAAGGCTCGACCCGCTTCCAATATATAAGCCGCTACATGAGCATCTTGTTCGGTAATGCCTTCCTGCGCATCCACCACTAAAATGACTACGTTGGCTTCTTCGATAGACTGGATGGTTTTAATGACCGAGAATTTTTCAACAGCTTCTAACACACGACCACGTTTACGCACACCAGCAGTATCGATTAAGGTGTAATGCTTACCATTTTTTTCTAAATCAATCGAAATAGAATCGCGCGTGGTACCCGGTTCATCAAACGCAATCACACGCTCTTCGCCGAGTAGGGCATTCACTAGCGTTGATTTTCCTACGTTAGGCCGTCCAACAATAGCCACTTTTGGTACTCTGTCACCTGTGTAATCTTCTTCAGGCTCTTCTTTCAACACATGAAAACTTTCAAGCGCTAAATCAATAATATCTTTAACACCTTCGCCATGCGCGGATGAGATAGATAGTGGATCGCCCAAGCCTAATTCGTGGAACTCTGCGCTGACGACCGCTTTGTTCATACCTTCAGTTTTATTTACCGCTAAAAACACTGGGCATTTACATCTACGTAAGCGATTTGCAATCTCCATATCCTGTGGCGTAGCGCCTTGACGACCATCGACAATAAAAATGATCACATCAGCTTCATCAATCGCCAATAGCGTTTGTACCGCCATCGCTTTCAGGATACCACTATCTGTATTTGGTTCAAAACCGCCAGTATCAACCACTAAGTAAGGCTGATTTGCGCCTAGGCCTCGACCGTAGTGACGATCGCGCGTGAGTCCAGGTAAGTCTGCTACAAGCGCGTCGCGACTCTTGGTAAGACGATTAAATAAGGTGGATTTGCCGACGTTAGGTCGACCAACCAAAACAAGGGTAGGTAACATTGGAGCCTTCTAGATAATGCTTATTACTAAATGATTTTTTGTTCAATTTTAAGTTAGGTGAGACCTTTGCACGAAGCTAAATTAACCACAATTTAATATAAAATCGCCAATTATCGTCATTCCCGCGTAGGCGGGAATCTAGGCGAATCAACAACTTAACTGGATTCCCGCCTACGCGGGAATGACGATGTTGATAGGTTTTAGGGTTAAAATTAGCTCGTGCAAAGGTCTCTAGGTAATACTTAAAAAATAATTGTGTGCAATTAAGCTTTACATATCACTAAACGGATAAAGTGAATATTATTTGACTTGAATAGCGAAAATTCCACCATCACGCGTTTGTGCTAATACAGTATTACTGTTGATTAGTACCATTTGTGGCAGTATTGCGCTGTTATCGGTTTTGATTCTAGAGGCGATTGCGCCATCTTCTCTACTTAAAAAATGTACATAGCCTTCTAAGTCACCAACAGCGACCAAACTCCCCATAGGTACTGGTGCAGTTAAATGTCTGTTTTTAAGCGCCGCTTGACGCCAAAAAGTCTTGCCTGTGCTGTAATCAAGCGCGTAAACAGAGCCCATTGCATGCGAGACAAAAATACGCGCATCCTCTGCACTCAAGCCAGATAAACTTGAAATATCACGGTTCCAAACCATGCGACCTGTCGCTCTATCAACCGCTGCAATCTTGCCTTGGTAAGCAACTACATAAATCAACGGGCCATCCACAACAGGCAAGCTGGTAATGTCGGCAATGCGTTCAATTTCAGTCACACCTTTAGGCTGGGCTACAGAAGCATCCCATAGCATTTTTCCATTATCGGCGCGTACTGCGGCGAGTTTACCGCCCGCAAAACCAGCATAAACAACACCACCATCTACCACAACACCCGCACTGCTACGCAAGGTGAGTGCAGGTGTAACACGGTCATAAACCCATTTACGACTACCATCATTGGCATTAATACCAAATATACGGCTGTCACCAGTGCGCACAATCACTAAACCATCAAAATATTTTGGTGCGCTTAATACTTCGCTACTTAATTTAGATTTCCATTGCAATTTGCCAGAGATGTCGTAGGCGTAAACCATGCCTTTTTGTGTACCCACCATCACTAAGCTGCCACCAACACCAACACCACCTGAAACCTTCTCGCCAACCTTCACGCGCCACAATTGGCTACCATTGGTGGCATCTAGTTTAAGTAAATCACCATCCACACTTGTGGCATAAGCATAGCCAGCCTCAATGACAGGGGTAAACTCTGCGTCGTCAGCATTGCCTACTTTGGCTTGCCATAGTACTTTTGATGCTACAGTTTCTTTGATTTCAGTTAATGGCTCAGGCGCATCAGCAACTTCTCTGCCAAATATCTTATCGGATAAGTCAGATTTCATTTCGCCGATAGTGCTGCAAGCAGACACCAGCAATAAACTTGATAAAACGAATAGGCTTAACAGTTTTTTCATGAGTTTATTAGAGAACAATGTAGTGCTCCAGCTTGTTTATATGAGGCCGATTGAGTAAAAAATGACTATTCATTATTCACCAAGCGCTTCAAGTTTCTTTTGCGTCAGTCCACGATATTTACCTTGTGAATCAAGTTTTAATAATGCTTGTTGATAAGCGACTCTTGCTTCAGCAGTTTTACCAAGACTGACTAACACATCGCCCTTGAGGTCTGCAAACAAGCCATCAAAACCTGTATCATGTGGCGCATTGAGTAATTTTAATGCACCCTCGTAATCTTTTTCTTCAGCTAGAATGTTAGCTAATTGCAAGCCAGCTAAAGCAGTGATAGAAGTTTCTTTTGCATTTTTTATGGCCCAATCTAGCTGCGATTTTGCACTCTTATTGTCACTAGCAAGATAATTGGCTTTAGCTGCATATAAGGCCGCACGTCCAGCATAGGGTGTTGCGCTAAACTTACTCATCAACGCGGCTGATTTTTCTTGAATGGCTTTCAGGTCTTTTTCATCAGTCACTATTAGCTCTTGGAATTGCGTAGAAGCTTCTACTGACTGATTATTTTGGTAATACTTCCAGCTTTGGATAGCTGCATAAGCAACGATTAAAGCAAATATCGCATTAATCACTAACTTACCATAGCTTTTCCACCATGCTTTAAATTCATCTAACTGTTCTTGTTCTTCTAAATCATATGACATTTTATTTCCTAATCTGGTTTAAATCTATTCGTACAGTTGTGTTATATAACGCTACTTATGCGTTAACTATTTTTTACCTGGAATTGCTTCTAGTAAATTACGTGTGTATTCATGTTGTGGTTGCTGATAAATATCAACTACCGAACCTTGCTCAACCACTTTCCCCTGATTCATGACTACAATATCATCTGCAATATGGCGTACTACGCGTAAATCGTGACTAACAAACATGTAACTCAAGGCCATTTCAGCTTGTAACTCTTTGAGTAACAATAATATTTGTGCTTGAATCGATACATCTAGTGCTGATACAGGTTCATCACATACCACGACTTTAGGTTTTAACACTAATGCACGCGCAATGCCAATTCTCTGCCTTTGCCCGCCAGAAAACTCATGTGGGTATTTTTGCATATCCGATTCAGTTAAGCCAACACGCTTCAGCATCGCAATTACTTTTTTCTGTTGTTCTGCGCCGCTTCCTAAACCATGAATCAGCAAGCCTTCACCAACAATTTCACCCACACGCATCCGTGGGTTAAGTGATGCAAAGGGATCTTGAAACACCATTTGCAGATTTTTTCGTACAGATCTTAGTGCTACACCATCTAATTTAGCTAAGTCTTGGCCGAAAAATAACACTTCACCACTGTCTAAGGGTTGCAATTGTAACAGACAACGTGCCAGCGTGGATTTACCGCTTCCAGATTCGCCTACTACTGCTAGCGTAGTCCCTTCACGAAGACTGATGTTGACGTCGTCTAAAGCTTTGACTAGCGTGATACCAAAGCCGAATTTACCGCTGCGCTGGCTATAGGTTTTAACCAAGTGGCTTGCAACTAGAATTGCTTTATCGGCACTCATGAAGCCACCTGCGCATTTTTAGCTATTTGATTTTCTGGCAACCAAGCATAATCTATTGGCTTCAATGGCTTTTTACCTTCTGTATCGGGCACACATGCAAGCAATGCTTGCGTATACGGGTGCTGCGGGTTGTTCAATATTTGGCCTTTTGTGCCAGACTCAACAATTTCGCCTCTGAACATCACCACTACATTATCGGCAATATCTGCCACTACGCCAAAATCGTGCGTAATAAATAGCATGCCCATATTCATCCGTGTTTTAAGTTCATGCAGCAATTTAAGTATTTGTGCTTGCACGGTCACATCTAAAGCGGTGGTTGGTTCGTCGGCAATTAATAAAAGTGGTTCGCAAGCAATACTCATGGCAATCATCACGCGCTGACGCTGACCGCCAGATAGTTCATCTGGATAACTATTGGCGCGAGAAGGCGGAATACCGACCATTTCGAGTAATTTTGCGATTCTGCTTTTTAAAGCCTCGCCCTTAAGTCCCAAGTGCGTGGTTAAACTTTCACCGATTTGATAGCCTACGGTGAGTACAGGATTGAGTGAAGTCATAGGCTCTTGAAAAATCATGGCAATTTTAGCACCGCGAATTTTTCGTAAACTTTCTGCATCAAGCATAGTTAAATCTTTAACGCCGGCTTCACCATCATTAAACAATACTTTACCGACGCTTAATTGCAGTTGTTGAGAAAGCAAGCCCATCACAGATAAAGCAGTTAAGCTTTTACCGCTACCAGACTCACCAACCACACAAGTGGTTTTGCCGGCTTCAATAGTAAAACTCACATCATTCACCAGTAATTTTGATGGCTGCTTTTTTGAGGCGATAGTTAGATGCTCAAGCTGTAATAATGCTGTTTTAGACGTCATTTTATTTGCTCAAAGGTGGTGTTCTTAATTCTAATTGCTGTTTAAAACCTTAATCGCTTCTTCAATACTGCATTGCAATTGCTCACCCTTTGTTGCAGCTTGCATAGGCTTTAATGTAACTATCTGGCCGTTCACTTCGTCATCACCAAGAATCAATGCATATTTGGCCTGACTTCTATCTGCTTTCTTCATTTGCGATTTAAAACTACCGCCGCCAGCATGTAATACCACCTGAACACCAGCATTACGTAGTTGTTCTGCCATGCTAAATGCTGCATTTTCGGCCAACTCGCCCACGTTTACCAAGTACACATCAGGCGCATCTTGTGCGGTAATGCCATATTCTTGCATCAATAAAAATACGCGCTCTAAGCCAATACCAAAACCACAGGCTGGTGTTGAATCGCCGCCTAAACGCTCAACCAATGAGTCATAGCGACCGCCGCCAGCAATGGTGCCTTGTGCGCCTAGCTTGGTGGTTACCCATTCAAACACGGTGCGATTGTAATAATCTAAACCACGTACCAATCTAGTATTAATCAAATATGCCACGCTGGCTTCATCCAGCAATTTACATAGACCATTAAAATGCGCGCGGGTTTCATCACCCAAGCAATCCATCAATTTAGGTGCATTGTCGCAAATAGCCTGCATATGTGGATTTTTAGTATCTAAAATACGCAGAGGGTTAGTATGTAAACGGCGTTTTGCATCTTCATCAAGCATATCTAAATTCTGTTCAAAATACGCAATTAAAGTGTTGCGATAGGCCGCGCGCTCATGCGCATCACCTATGCTATTAATTTGCAACTCAACATCGACAATGCCTAATTCACGCCATAGCCTTGCTAACAAAATAATTTGCTCAGCATCAACTTGCGGACTATCAAAACCAAACGCTTCAACACCAATTTGATGAAACTGACGCTGACGGCCTTTTTGCACGTTTTCATGCCTGAACATTGCACCGCTATACCAAAGCCGCTGTGGGCCATTGTAAGTAAGATTGTGCTCAACCACCGCACGTACGCAACCCGCCGTACCTTCTGGGCGCAAGGTTAATTTATCGCCATTAAGTGCGTCATCCCAAGCGTACATTTCTTTTTCTACTATATCAGTATGCTCACCTACAGAGCGCACAAATAAATCAGTAGGCTCAACCAAGGGCATGCGAATATTTTTATAGCCATATTGGCCTAAGACGCGACGGGCGGTATCCTCTAGCTTAAACCATAGCGGCGTGGCATCAGGCAGAATGTCGTAGAATCCTTTAATGCTTTGAAATTTAGTGTTGGTATTTTTTTCTTGCTTAATTTTTGTTGAATTTTCAACCATAGTGTCAATGCTTTAATTAATTGCTTGAATTGGAATAATCTTTTGCGGTTCATTGTTAGGGCTGTTATTGCTAGCGTTATTTCTAGCGACACTAGCGTACAACTTGCCGCCTAGCGAGTAATTAGTTTGCACATAATCTTCAATTATTGCCTGAAACTCTTGGGCAATGTGATCGCCTTTAAGCGTCACGGTTTTTTCGCCATCAACAAACACTGGTGCCACAGGCGTTTCACCAGTACCTGGTAGGCTAATACCAATATTGGCTAACTTAGACTCACCTGGGCCATTCACCACACAACCCATCACCGCAACACTCATGTTCTCTACACCATCATATTGACCACGCCAAACTGGCATTTGATTACGCAGATAACTTTGAATCTGCATGGCTAGCTCTTGAAAATAGGTCGATGTGGTGCGACCACAGCCTGGGCAAGCAGTGACCAAAGGCGTAAAAGAACGGATGCCCATTGTTTGCAAAATCTCTTGCGCAACAATGACTTCTTTCGTACGTGATTCGTTCGGTTCTGGTGTTAAAGATACACGTATGGTATTGCCGATACCTTGCTGTAACAGTAAAGCCAAAGCCGCTGTTGATGCCACAATGCCTTTGGAGCCCATGCCAGCTTCCGTTAAACCTAAATGCAATGGATAATCACTGCGGTTGGCTAGTTCTAAATAGACTTTAACCAAATCTTGCACATTACTGACTTTGCAAGAAATGATAATTTGGTTAGGTGGCAAACCTAAATCAACCGCTTGTTGCGCGCTTTCTAAAGCAGATTGAATCAAGGCTTCACGCATCAAGGATTCTGAAGATAATGGCGCGGGCAATTTTGCATTAGCGTCCATCATTTGCGCCATTTTAGCTTGGTCTAAACTGCCCCAATTAACACCGATACGCACTGCTTTTTTATACTTGATAGCCGCTTCTATCATGGCAGCGAATTGTTCATCTCGCTTAGAACCTTTGCCGACATTACCAGGATTGATGCGATATTTGGCCAGTGCTTCTGCGCAATCGGGATATTGCGCTAATAACTTGTGGCCGTTGTAATGAAAATCTCCGACTAGCGGCACATTACAGCCTAGAGCATCTAAACCACGGCGGATATTAGCGATTTGCGCAGCGGCTTCAGGAGAGTTAACGGTGATGCGAACGACTTCACTACCGGCTTGCCAAAGCTCAAAAACCTGTTTGATGGTAGCTTTGGCATCGGCCGTATCGGTATTTGTCATACTTTGCACAACCACCGGAGATGCCAGCGAACCCACTAACCCACCGCCAACAGGTACGTGGGCAATCATCACTTGTAAAGTGTTACGTGGTTGATTAAGATGAAATAAGCTCAACGACTACTCCAAAATTTAAACAATTATTACAAAGCGCTTGTTATTAAAGTGCCCGTGGTTAAAGCGCTCGTTGTTAACGCTCTTATTGTAAAGTGATACGCGCAACATTGCTTTTTGTCGAGGGTATCAAATCAACTGGCTTGCCTAAATACATGAGCTTGGTCGCTTTTGCATTACCAATTACTAAATTAAACGGCGGTTCGCCATCAAAGCCATCTGTACTGCCAGCGGTAAATGTATTTTCAAAAATCACTTTACCTGATTTATTCGTCACGCTTACCCAAGTTTTTTCAGTAAAAGATAAGTTTACTTTTTTTGCGGTAGTTAGCGGTAGGGTATTAATAACGTCATTTGACTTGGTTGTAGTATCCGACTTAATGGGAAACTGATTGCTCGATGTTGTTGTAGTTTGCGGCACGGTAGCTAGTGGTGCTGATTGTTGCGCAGTCGCTGGTTTAGCATTTGCCTTCAATGTATTCAGATCAACGGCTAATGGCGGTTTTGCTACGATGGGTGCAACAGCCATAATATTTGTATCAATAGTATTGTTTGGTGTAGTCATATCTTCCACACCTACTACAGCATCATTCGTTTCTGGTAATCGCTCGGCAGCAGGCAGGGCAATTTCCGGTAATGGGATAGTGATCGGAGCTTCAACGGAAACCGCTTCAACCGTTTTCAAAGCGGTAGCTTGTTTTGTTGGTTCAGCCATGTAATCCATATAAAAAAACCATGACACTAAGCACAACAATACTAAGATACTGCCTAATATATATATTAGCCAAGTCTGACTTTTTTTAGTCAACATGACTTGGTTTATCGACGACTGTATGCCAAGAGCATTGGGTGATTTTTCTGGCATTCGTATGCGGTAACTGGCAAGTAGCGGCTCAGAATCGAGCTCTAAGAAACGAGCATAATTACGAATAAAACCACGCGTAATCATTGCATCAGGCAACAAATCAAAGGCATTTGTTTCTAGAGCATCAATTTGTTTAAGGCTCAAACGCAAATTGTCGGACGCATCTTTTTGCGTCAGATTTTTTGCATTTCTCGCAGCAAGCAGCACTTCGCCAAGTGGTGTGATTAAGCTTTGTGCCGTTTCTGAAACTTCAACCATAAGTTCATTAGCCATATTTACTTTCCTGCCTGCAACAATTTAGCCTGCTCAGAATCAGGATATTGACGACGCAATTGGAGTGAGTAACTAGCTTCAGCATCCTTTGTACCCATTGCACGTTCTATTCTAATCGCCAACCACAACATCTCTGGCGTAGGTTGACCCAACATCACGTTTTGCAAAGTGGTTTTTGCAGAAAGCGCATCATTACGATTAAATTGAATTGTCGCAAGTTGATAGGCAGCCATGTTTGATAAGGGCTCAAATTGCAGTGCTTTTTGTAAATAAGCCTCAGCATTTGCCGTATCTTTATTTCGCATTGAGCAAATACCCGCATTAGTGTAGGCCACAGCTGGCGTAGCATACAATGGATTTTTAACGGCTTCTAAAAACTCCTTGATCGACTCATCATAACGGCTTCTTGCACATAAAAAACTACCATAATTATTGTGTGATTCTGAGTTGCTAGGCTCGATTATAATAGCTTTTTTGAAGTGCATATTAGCAATATCATCTTGCCGAAGTGCAGCGTATACCAAGCCCAAGCCATTGTATGCTAGGCCAAAGCTAGGATCAATTTTAGTGGCCTGATTAAACTCTTCTAAAGCAACTTCAAACTGCTTTTGCTGAAAATAAATAGCGCCTAAATCTGTATGTGCGCGTGCGCGTGCCTTTAAATTTTCATCGCTTTTTTCTTTTTGTACTTGGCTAACACAGCCAGAAAAAACCAAGGCGACCGTGCAAAACAACACGCCTAATTTAAGAGAGTTTGCGTTTATTCTTTTTGCAAAGAAATTTAGATTATTCATCATTAAATCGCCTCAATTGGGATCCTTTTAGACGTGCGTTTTGTTTTATCTAATACTTTACCCGCTAGCTGACCGCAAGCTGCATCAATGTCTTCACCACGCGTTCTGCGCACGGTAACCACATAACCTGCTTGCATTAAAATATCGCGAAACACTTTAATATGGCTCACTTTAGACGTTTCATAACCGCTATTTGGAAACGGATTAAATGGAATTAAATTAAATTTACACGATACGTTTTTAACTAAAGCTAATAACTGATGCGCATGCTCAACAGTATCATTTACGCCATCCAGCATCACATATTCAAAAGTAACAAAATCTCTTGGCGCTTTTTCTAAATAGCGATTACATGCAGCCATTAATTCTTTAAGCGGATATTTTTTGTTAATCGGCACAATCACATCGCGCAACGCGTCGTTAGGCGCATGTAAGCTTACGGCTAGCGCTACAGGGCAATCTTCTTTAAGCCTATCCATTGCTGGCACTAAGCCGCTGGTAGAAAGCGTCAAGCGGCGGCGGCTTAAACCATAAGCGCTATCGTCTAACATAATCTGCATGGCAGTTACTACATTATCGTAGTTTGCAAGCGGTTCGCCCATGCCCATCATCACCACATTGCTAATAATGCGTTCTGAAATTGGCAGCATATCGTAACCAGTTTCTAAACGTAGCGATTGGTTTGCAATGGCAAGCTGTCCAATAATCTCTGAAACACTTAAATTTCGGTTAAAACCTTGGCGACCTGTACTACAAAATGTGCATTCCAAAGCGCAGCCGACTTGGCTTGATATACACAAAGTACCTCTATCATCTTCTGGAATAAACACAGTTTCAATGCTATTAGTCGTGTCAGCACCAATCAGCCACTTGCGCGTGCCGTCGTTAGAAACTTGCTCTAACTGCACAGTTGGCAAAGTGATTTCAGCCTCAATGGCTAATTTTTCACGTAATACTTTGGCAATATCAGTCATCTGCTCAAAATCATGCTCACCAAAATGATGCATCCAGCGCATCAATTGCTTCGCGCGAAATGGCTTTTCACCCATCTCGGCGATCCATTGCGCCAGTTGTGGTTGATTGAAGTTGAGCAAATTGACCAAAATTGTTTTTACCTTTTAATTGTTACTACTAATAATTTAAGCTTCTACCCGTAAAGGGCATCACCACTAATCTAAGCCGCTAAAGCAACAAGATTAGTGCGATAAGCTAGGCAAGGCGCGAACAAAAAATTAAGACGCCACATATGTTTGATATGCAAGGAATAATTTTTTGTGAGCAACGCGGCTTAGTCACGAAGATTAAATTATTAAACTATTTACCGAAAAAGTAAGCGATTTCGATTGCAGCATTTTCTTCTGAATCTGAACCATGCACCGCATTAGCATCAATGCTTTCAGCGAAATCAGCACGAATAGTACCAGCAGCAGCATCTTTAGGGTTTGTAGCACCCATTAAATCACGGTTAACTAGCACTGCGTTTTCGCCTTCTAGTGCTTGAATCATCACTGGGCCAGAAATCATGAATTTAACTAAATCGCCAAAGAACGGGCGAGCTGCGTGAACTGCGTAAAAGCCTTCAGCTTCAGTTTGTGTTAATTGCGCCATTTTAGCAGCAACAACTTTTAAGCCCGCGTTTTCAAAACGCGTAAGGATTTTACCGATAACATTTTTTGCTACTGCATCAGGTTTGATGATAGAAAGTGTGCGTTGAACAGCCATAACAACTCCATAAATTTAACATATTGAAAAGAACGATAAAATACCATTTTTGACGCTTAAAATAAACCTACATTTTGCGATAAGTGCTTTTGCATAAATTGCGTTTGTGATTTAACCGTACTGTAAAAGCTGCCACAATCACTGTGCCAAGTTACGCCATATCAAGCAAAGTCATGCGATTACAATAGGCGTAAAAAAAGCCTAGAAGGTTGAATTTACTAGGCTTTTGATACTCTTTGATACTAGGTGAAACACTTAAATGGGCTGGGGTCAATCCAACAAATCTCTATAAGCCAATAGATTAGCCATTCTATGAAACTGAAAATTAGCGCGTACCCACAAACGTACCCAGTAAAATTAAAACTTGCCCTAAATGTTGATTAAAAAGTAATTGCTAAAAACCCACAATTAAGCAGGCTTATGTTTACTTGATGCCCCCACTAGCAATAATTTTTTTAATCTAAACTATCAATCACTCGTTTTTGTTCTCGTAAATAACTAGCTGCCATTTTAAGCGTTACACGAAAGCCTCCCTTAAAAGCATTGCGTGATACCTTTGCCTTACCTTCAGCAGTTCGCGCCCCCGTGCTATGTTGCCACGGTTGCCATTGCCTTATCTTTAGGGATTGCTGTTTGCGCTGCTCTTCCGTCCATTTTCTCGCTGCCATTGTTTGCCTCTAATAGTTCGTTCGGTTGGTTTATTATCTTTCCCGTGTGCGTGCGCCCGTGCGTATTGGTATCGAAAGTGCCGTTATTCACTTGCTGATTGCCATGTGAGATATTGGCTTGCTTAGCAAACACCACGGGCGGGTTTTTCATGGCGGCTAACACTTCAATGGTTCTCGCGCATTGCGCCTGTGCTTTAAGGGCTAGGCGCATATAGGTTTCTGCTGCATTGATATGTTCACCAATATTCAACGATGCACGCCTTGCCAACTGATTAAAGATTGCATCTAATGAAACGGTTTGTGCTGTAAGTGTATTTTCTAGCTCTGATAAATCACCACCATTTACCTTGCTAGTTTTCTCGCGCATTACTTTGATTGTTTCCCCTAAATCTGTTTCGCCCAGAAACTGTGTGAAAGTGTGCGCTGTTACTGCATTTAAGGTTGTTGCTGACAAGCTAATTTCTGCCAGCTGACGTTCTTTAGTTTTCGCCTTGTCATGAGTGATTAGCAAGGTGCTTGAATTAGTCTTTGTTGCTGGTGTTTTCTTTTGGGTGCTAGGTGTTTTCATGTTTATGTCATCCCTTAATCATCTAATCAATTACACATAGATATTGGTATATATAGAAGCTAGGTAAAATTTACCGTACAAACTTAATTAAAAATGCACGCATAGGGGTAATTTTTACCGTATAGCTTCAATAATCTGCGTTCTATACGGTAATTTTTACCCCTATCATGCAGGGTGTACGGTAAATTTTACCCATCACGAATTGATTTTAACGGGGCTAATTTCTCCAGCATTTTGTACGCATTAAGCTGATAACCACGGGCGGTAATATCCAGTTTGCTTGACTCGTTCAACGGTAACCAAGTGACTGCATATAAATTACACTTGTTCGGGCGTTGCCCTTGCCGTGTTTTAACAATCAGCATGGCACGCTCTAAATCTTGCGAGGCGGTACGGATGGTTTTTTCACTCACCCAGCCACGCGCTTTTAATACGCTAATCGCTGTGGTTAAATCGCCGTTGTTAATAATATCGCCATGCTTAGCGCGTAACTGGCTAGCTAGCTCAACCATTAAGGCTTTAGCCGATATTGAAAGGCTTGCGTAAGCCGCGCCCTGTAAAACATCTAAGGGCAACCAAATACGCGCACCTTTCAACTCAAACTTAATAGGCTTTTTAAGCCGTTCGTTTACATCGACTCCCATTGCTTAATTAGCCTGTAACTGCAATAAAAAGCTAATCACACCCATTAACTCGGTTTCAGTCATCAGGTGTAAATCATGGGCGATTGCATGGCTGTTGCACTTAACACAAAGCCCATAGGCACGATCAAACAGAGCAGGGTAACTCATAGTGCCACCTTGCTTGCTTGTTCGCTTGTAAGGGGTTGCTTTTGCGTTAATACATACTTAGCCACACGGTGACGAATATCAAAGCCTGATACCCAATCAATCCAAAGAGTAACGATGATATAGCCCTGGCGTTTTAGCTCTAATATCCTCGCCGCTGGACTCATAATGTCTAAATGCTCACGGGCTTGGGCGGTGGTAATGCTGCCACGCTCAAACAACCAATCGAGCAATTTTATACGTTGATTGAAACTGCTGTTATCGGTAAACTTTGGTTTGTGTTTAGTGGTGGTTTGGGGGTTGGTCGTTGTCGCGGCTAACCCTTTGTTTTTTGTGTCTGCGATAGTGGTAGGCATGATTTAAGCCGCCTTTGCTGATAATAGGCTGCGTAACTCACTCACTGAAAATGCTGTCGTTCTAGGTGTTAGGTGATGCGTGCGTAACGTGCCAGCCTTAACCATGCGCCAGACCGTTGCCGAAGAAACACCGCCTAATAATCCCCTGACTACTGGCAACCTTACATAACTTGTTGCTGGTAGATTATCAAAGCTAGATAGTGCTAGTGCTTCGCTGATAGATACTTTTTGTGCCATGTTGATTCGCTTCGTTGTTGTTGGTGACAAAACGAATCATGGGCTTGATTTAATTGATTAAAAACCTCTGTGCTAGGTGGGTGTACAGGCTGCCAGCATTATGTACACTTAGCTAGCAGGGTGTATGTTTTCGAGTTTAGCTTTGGCAACATACTCAACTAGCTTTCTATGTCCAACTGGCACTATTTTTGCTAATAAATCAGCCGCTTTTGGATTGGATAATTTAGGGTCGATATGTTTATGCCAATGTTCAATTGCTTGCGCCTTTAGTGCATAAGTTTCTGAATGTCTCATTTTTGCAAACTCACTCATGCTTACAGATTTTTCTTCCACATTCCGCAAGTTACTTGAAATCATACCTAACCTTTCTTTCAAATCACCGTAAGCAAAAATAAGCGTCTTAAGTCTTTTGTGTTTAATAGCAATATTAATTGACCATGAGCGCATGAAACAAAACCCTAAATTATATTCATTAGTTCTTCGCAACTTTTCGTTTATATATTCCATGCTTAAAATATCTTTACACCCAGCAACTGAATCGGTAGGGGTTGTTTTGAATTGATAGCAAAGCCAGTGAAGGTATTTTTTGATCTCGTTAATTTCGTCTGAAAGCACATTAAGATAATTATCTTCACCATCAAAAACATTTAAACGAGTGCCTACATCATCCATATCCATTTTTCTATCAAAGTAATGGGTATATTTTTCTACATTAGTTTTAACTTTACTCATAACCACCCCTTTACTACCCCATAATAAGAAACCACACCAGCCAAAAGGGGTTTGGTGTTCGCCCGTGGTAATTAGTCACGCGCTAGGTGTGGTTAAACTGGTTTTAATCTAAATATTCTACAAGGTCACCACTAGCATTAAATAATGGCTTAAATCGCTTTAAATGGCTTTATGCGGCTATGCGTTCAATGCTTGCATAGGTGCTTGCATTGGCTTGCTGTAATTGCCATATATCCAATGTTTGCTGCATGTTTAGCCAGCTTTGCGGTGTGGTGTTGGTAAACCTGCCTATGCGGATTGCCATGTCTGGCGTGATTGGTCTTTTTTCATGCAGTATTTCAGAGATGGTGCGTCTTGAAACTTTTAGCTTTTCGGCTAGTTCGCCTTGCGTGATGTTGAGCGCGGGCAAAATATCCTCACGCAATATTGCACCGCCGTGGGTGGGCTTTCTGTTTTGATCTCTTAGTGCTTGCATTAGTGATAATCCTCAAAATTTACAATGTAAGCATCGCCATGTTCAAACTTAAAAGTAATGCGCCAATTGCCTTATATACGCACGCTGTAAAGCCCCTTTTTATCGCCCGTAAGCGTATGAAAGTAATAACCTGCCACATTCATATCGGTTGCTTCTATTGCGCTGTCTAGCCTATCAAGCACGCGGTTAATGCGTTCACCATATTGGGCGTTAATGCCGCTTTTGTCGCTAGTGGTGAAAAACCGCTCTAAGCCTTTATGTGCAAAACTTTTAATCATTAGTTGCCGTTGTTGTTGGATTGATTGTAACGCATAAAGTTACATGGTGCTATGTGAATAAATGGGCTTAGGCTTGCTTGAATGGCAATACCTTTGCACCAGCTTTCAACTCGTCTAAATAATCTGCCCACGCTTGCATCATGCCTGTACGCTGTTCAATAAACTTAGTGCGGTTATATGCTGCCCCTAGTGCATCAGGTACTTTGTGCGCTAGTTGATGTTCAATGATGTAAGGGTCAATGTTTAATCGTTCGTGCAATATTGTGCGCGCCATAGCTCTAAAGCCGTGGGCTGTAATATCTTGCTGGGTGTCGTAACCCATGCGCTTTAATGCTGCATTGATAGCTGCCGCACTCATTGGCTTTTTAGGGTCGTGTCCACCTTGAAAAACAAACTCGCCATGCCCGCTAAACGGGTGCATATCAGCAAACAATTTAGCGGCTTGAGTGGATAGGGGGACTAAGTGCATGGTGTTGGTTTTGCTGACACGATAACGCCACTGGTTAGCTTCTAAATCAATATCTGCCCATTTGGCTGTGCGTAGCTCGCTAGGGCGTGTAAATACTAATGGGGATAACCTAAGTGCTGTTTGTACGGTAAGTGAGCCTGTAAAGCCATCTATTGCGCGTAACAGTTCGGCGATCTGTTTAGGTTCGGTAAATGCTGCCATGTGCTTAACAACGGGGGAGGGGAGCGCGCCTCTTAAATCCACGCAAGGGTCACGCAATGCTCTGCCAGTTTGCACCGCATGGCGAAACACTTGGCTAGTGGCTTGTAATGTTCTGTGCGCGGTTTCAAGTTTATTCAAGTTCTCGATGCGCTTAACGACTTCTAAAATTTGTGGTGCGGTTATTTCAGATATTGGCTTGCTACCTAGCCACGGAAAAAGGTAAAGCTCTAAACGTCTTAACGTGCGCTCTTGGTGCGAGGCTGATTTATTGGTGAAGTAACTTGCTGCCCACTCACGCGCTACCACTTCAAAGCTATTTGCCAGCACGCCAGTTTTAGAAGCGATTGCAGCCTTTTTGTTTTCACTCGGGTTAATGCCATTGGCTAATAATTCAAGTGCGCTAGTGGCGTGCTTTTCTGCACTGGCTAGTGATACTTCAGGATAACGCCCAATTGCAATGGTGTTTTCTTTACCGTCAAACCTAAATCTAAATTGCCAATGTTTTGAACCATCGGTTTTAACAAGTAAATGCAAGCCACGACCAGCCGCCAATTTATATGGCTTTTCCTTTGGCTTGGCATTTTTAATCTTTGCATCGGTTAATCGTTCGGCTAGCTTAGGCATATTTAACAACCCTCTATCAGGTTTTGCGGGTACGTTTTATAAAAAACACCGCGTACCCTCAAACTGTACCCTCAAAACAATGATATGTAAAGATACACCATGCGATTGCAATAGGTGTAAAAAAAGCCTAGAAGGTTGAATTTACTAGGCTTTTGATACATCTTGATACTTGGTGAAACACTAAAATGGTGGAGCTGGGGGGAATCGAACCCCCGTCCGCAAATCCTCCACAGACAGTTCTACATACTTAGCCTTGTTGTTTAATTTAACGTGCAACACACCAACAGACAAGCAGTTTGCACGCGAGCTACCTTAAGGTTAATGATGTGCTAAGTAACCCAACACAACACGTATCCCGTGTATATGACACTACGTATGGGTTACCCCAATCCAACCCACGGGAGAGCTGGTGTAGCGTCCAGCAAGATTAAGCTGCTAGAGAGTAAGTTTCGTCGTTTGCGACTATACTTTTTTCAGCTGTATTTACGAGGTAATCTGAGCCTCGGTATGCCCTGCGCTGCTTTGTAACCCACGTCGAAACCTAGTCAGCCCCAAATCAGTTTTACTACGACTCATAAAGCTTTTATTTAGTTCAATATCAATTTTATAAGTTGCGCGGATTATACGCTGATTTTTTATTCTGCATGCTGTCATATACAATACTTTACACAAAGCTGAAGTTTCAGTTCACTCTCTATTGTAGTGCGCTTGTGTTGCCTATAAATGGAATGTATTGATAGTGCGGGCTAAAAGCGGTTAATTCATGCCTGAAAGCTGAGGGCATACTTACCGTTAGAATGAGCGGTCAACTGCAATCAATTACTTCTATGGAAATGGTACGTTCGCATTGCGTTAAAATTGGAGGGTTTGTATTTGCAAGTTTATACGTCAAGCGTAACGCTTTGAATCTTAACTAGTTCTCATCCATAAACACCATAAATTATCACTGGCGATCAATTAGCATGCTCTTATGATGCGAGTTTGCTTGCCCATTCTGGTTAAAATCAGCTCAACTTGGCTGCATTTAAGCAAGCAAGCGGCTTCTCAAT
>CAINBI010000087.1 GCA_903846555.1 uncultured Pseudomonadota bacterium | reverse complement strand
TGAAACCCCGGTGGCTTTGTTTATTGTTTACAATCAATGGCTTGAGAGTAATTATAAACATTTTCACTGGGATTTTCCACTGCAAAATTACGTTTTATCAAATAAAATCATATGGTTACGTTTCTGGATGAGAACTAGTTAGAAAGGTAAGTGATGGAAAAAGGTCAGGCTGAGAAATATGTATTTGATTTTTTGCGGTTAATGCTGGAAAAAAAATCGTCCGATTTGTTTATTACAGTGGGTTTTCCGCCAGCCATGAAAATCGATGGCAAACTCACACCAGTCACTAATGAGGTTTTATCCGCTCAGCAAGCGCGAGAAATATCACGCGCCATTATGAATGACAAGCAAAGTGCTGAGTTTGATGCGACCAATGAATGTAATTTTGCTATTGGTATTCCTGGCGTTGCGCGCTTTAGGGTGAATGCTTTTGTTCAGCGTGGGTCGGTTGGACTGGTGTTTAGAAGAATTACCGCTGAAATCCCTGCGCTTGATGCGCTAGGTTTGCCTAATATATTAAAAGATATTGCCATGACTAAGCGTGGATTGGTGATTGTTGTGGGTGGCACTGGCACTGGTAAATCAACGACATTGGCAGCGATGGTGGGTTATCGCAATCAAAATAGTTACGGTCATATTATTACCATCGAAGACCCCGTAGAGTTTGTGCATGAGCATGGAAACTGCATTATTACGCAGCGAGAAATTGGAGTAGATACCGATAACTGGCATGTCGCATTAAAAAACAGCTTGCGCCAAGCGCCAGATGTCATTTTAATTGGCGAAATTCGCGACCGTGACACCATGGAATATGCGATTGCTTTTGCAGAAACTGGTCATTTGTGTATGGCTACTTTACACGCTAATAGTACTAATCAGGCTTTAGATCGGATTATTAACTTTTTCCCAGAAGAGCGCCGCAATCAGTTGCTGATGGATTTATCACTCAATACACGCGCCTTTATTTCACAGCGACTGATACCTAAAAAAGAGGGTAAAGGTCGTGTTGCGGCAGTGGAGATTATGCTTAATTCACCACTTATTTCAGACTTGATTTTTAAGGGTGATATACCTGAAATCAAAGCGATTATGACTAAATCCCGCGAGTTAAGCATGCAAACTTTTGATCAAGCACTATTTGATTTGTATGAGGCTAATGAGATTACCTACGAAGATGCGCTACGAAACGCTGACTCAGTGAATGATGTTCGCCTGAAAATTAAATTAGAAAGTAAATCCTCGCACGGTAAGGACTTGTCTGCGGGTTTGCATGGCTTGGGGATTATTTAAAATAATGTGAGACCTTTGCACGAGCTAATTTTAACCCTAAAACCCATCAACATCGTCATTCCCGTGTAGGCGGGAATCCAGTTAAGTTGTTGATTCGCCTAGATTCCCGCCTATGCGGGAATGACGATAATTGGCGATTTTATATTAAATTGTGGTTAATCTAGCTTCGTGCAAAGGTCTCTATGTTCGGTTTATAAGTTGTCGGGTTACTAGCAACTAAATGCCTTGTTTTTCGTCAGTTGAGCGTTAATAGACGCTCAAACTCAAACAGTGGCAGTGGCTTGCTAAATAAAAATCCCTGATAAAGGGAGCAGCCATTGTGCTGTAAAAATAGGTGTTGTTCTTTGGTTTCTACGCCTTCTGCTATCACGCGCATGCCTAGGCTTTTTGCCATGCCAATAATTGTTTGCACAATTATGGCATCGCTTGGTTTTACGCCGATATTCCGCACAAAAGATTGGTCAATTTTAAGAAAAGTGAGTGGTAGTTGTGTCAGGTAAGCCAGCGATGAATAACCAGTGCCAAAGTCATCAATTGAAAAAGTGATGCCGAACTTATTTAGTGCGCTCATTTTTTGAATTGCATCATCAATATTGTCTAACACTAAGGTTTCCGTCAGTTCCAGCTCAAGTTTGCTCGGGTCAATAGCCGTTTTTTCAATAATTGCCATCACCTGAGCCACAAAATCAGGCTGATAAAATTGGCGAGAACTTACGTTAACTGCAAGATGCAATTGCTTATTTCGCGCATTGCCTTCCCATAGTTTAAGTTGCTGGCAGACGGTTTCTAGCATCCATAAGCCGATGTCTAATATCATCCCATTTTCTTCCGCGACTGGGATAAATTCTAGTGGTGACACAAGGCCGCGCTCAGGGTGTGGCCAGCGAATTAAAGCTTCTGCACCAATGGTCTCGCCGTCTTGGCTGACTTGGTTCAGGTAGTAAATCTGAAACTGATTGTGATCGATAGCTAATTGCAGATCTCGCTCTAACTTTACCCGTGCCTCAAGGATAGACTGCATTTTTGCATCGAAAAAACACAGGGTATTACGCCCGTTGCGCTTAGCCTGATACATGGCAATATCCACCTGTTTGAGTAGGTCATCTATGCTCGCATGATGACCATTAAACAGAATAATGCCAATGCTCGATGTGCAATGGTAATCGTGAGTTCCAAGTACATAATTTTGATTAAGTGCCACTAACATTTTTTCTGCGGCAATTTTGGTTTGCTGAGCGGCCGTTTCGGCATTTTCACTTAGGTTTTCTAACATCACTACAAATTCATCACCACCTATGCGAGAAACCGTATCGCCCTCACGCACGCAACTGACTAGTCTTAGTGCTATTTGTTGTAGCAACACATCACCAATATCATGGCCAAGCGTATCGTTGAGCGTTTTAAAGTTATCCACATCAATAAACAGTAATGCCCCATTTTGGCCGCTACGCTGTGTTGCAGCCAATGCATGTTTGACGCGTTCCAGTAGCAGTCGTCGGTTGGGCATGTTAGTCAGAGAGTCGTAAAATGCAAGTTTTTCAATTTGCGCTACCGCTGCTTTTTCATGAGTAATATCTATCAGCGATCCTACATAATTTAGCACCGCATTATTGTCATCGTAAATAGCGGTAATAAAAAGTAATTGAGCATATAAATCGCCACTTTTGCGTTTGTTCCACACTTCACCATTCCATAGACCAGTGCTATTAATGCTATTCCACATCGCTTGATAGAACGCATCGTCATGATGGCCAGAGCTAAATAGGTGCGGTGTTTTGCCAATAACTTCCTCTTCGGCATAGCCTGTAATGCGTGTAAAAGCCTGATTTGTTTTCAGTATCACGCTATTAGCATCGGTAACAAAGATGCCTTCTTGAGAGTCAAATGCAATCGCGGCAATACGTAGTTCCGCCTCGGCCTGCTTGAGTTTGCTGATGTCTGTAATGGTGATACGTAACACCGGATGCTGATTTATATCGACTGTCTTTAAGCAATCTAGTTGACCGTGAAATATCAAACCATCTTTACGCGCTAATTGGAGGTTTACAGCTAACTCTGTGCCTGCGGCTTCTTTTTTTAAGTGTACAAAAGTGCGATTCCAGTAGTCTTTATCTTTATCAGCCACAAACTCGGCAAAGCGGTGTTGTTTTATATTTTTACGCTCTATGCCGAGCATGGTTGCGGCTTTTAGGTTGACATCAGTGGTAATCCCATCAGCATCAATGGTGAAGTAGCCAATCGGTGCAAATTCATATAAATCGACATAGCGATCGCGTGAATCTTGCGCGTTCCAATTCGCCCGTTGTAACTCGTCAGCTTGCATCTCAAGTTCAACTTGATGCACTTGTAGTTCGTGTAAAAGGGTGGCTGTGGCGTGAGGTATTTGCGTCGCTGGAATTTTTAGTGTAATTGGTTTTACAGTGGAGAGTGCAAGCCGAGTTTCAGCTTCATCACGCAATTGCTGAAGTCTATATTCGTAATGCCTGACTGGTTTTTCTTTCAATGGGTCAGCTCTAGGAGTGGTTGTAATTTGAGTTTAAGTAATCGCTACGTTTTAGCCATTTTCGTTGTAAATCAAGTAACCCGTTACAACCACTTTTGGCGTAATAATAATATTCATTTTAATACACATGATTGTGTATGTGGAAACTTTAATTGGGTAACTACTAACTTGAGGGTGCTACTGTTAATTCAAGTTTTTAACGGTAAAGCGCATTAAATTAAAGCAAAAAACCTCAAAACACATGCTCTGTGAGGCAATAGGGACGGGCTTCCCAGAGCATGTGTTTTGAGTGTTTTTATACGATTTTTACAAATGTCACATTTAAACTGATGTTGCGGCATTAAGCCTTTTTAGCACCTAAGATTTCCCATCTGGCGAGCAAGATTTCTAGCAAACTTTCAATTTCCATTAGCCTAGCTTGTAAAGTTTTGACCTTATCAGCTTGCGCTTTATAAATATCATGATCAGCCAGTTGCGTGTTGATCTCCGTTTGCTCGGCTTCTAATTTGTCAATTTGCGCTGGAATTTCGTCTAGCTCTTTTTGCTCTTTAAAACTAAGTTTAGTCGCCAGCTTAGCCGGGGTTGCTGGCGCTTGTTTGGCTTTATTAGTTTGCGCTAAATCAGCGATACGCTTATCCTCAGCGCGAGTTTCTTGCAAACGCTGTTGCGTGAAACGTTGCCAGTCATCGTAACCACCACCAAACTCGGTAATCACGCCATTGCCTTCAAATGCAATGACTTGCGTGACGGTGTTTTCTAGGAATGCGCGGTCATGACTGACTAAAAATAGTGTGCCGGCAAATTCTTGTAACAAGCTTTCTAACAGCTCCAGCGTATCAATATCCAAGTCATTGGTCGGCTCATCTAGCACCAATACATTGGCTGGGCGGGCGAACAATCGCGCTAATAGCAAACGGTTACGTTCCCCACCAGAAAGCGATTTAACTGGTGAGCGTGAGCGTTGTGGCGGGAATAAAAAGTCTTCCAAATAGCTAATCACATGCTTACGCTCGTTGCCGATTTCTACGAAATCTGAACCTGGACTAATGGTATCGACCAAGGTTGCCTCTTCGTCTAACTGCTCGCGCATTTGGTCAAAATAGGCAACGTTGATTTTAGTGCCGCGTTGAATATCGCCTCTATCCGCTTCAATGTCGCCCAGAATAAGTTTGAGCAGGGTGGTTTTACCGATACCGTTAGGGCCTAATAAACCGATTTTATCACCACGTAAAATACGCGTGCTAAAGTCGTTAATCAAGGTTCTGTCGCCATAGGCTTTGACTACGTTTTCTAGCTCTGCCACTAACTTACCGCTACGCTCGCCACTATCTAAATTAAGTTTAACGCTACCTTGACGTTCGCGTCTGGCGGCACGGTCTAAGCGTAAAGATTCTAAACGACGGACACGGCCTTCGTTACGAGTACGGCGCGCTTTAATGCCTTGGCGTATCCATACTTCTTCTTGGGCTAAAAATTTATCAAACTTGGCCGCGTGTACTTCTTCTACCGCAGCTAACTCTTCTTTTTTAATTTGATATTCTGAAAAGTTACCGACAAAGTCTGTGAGTATGCCACGGTCTAATTCTGTAATGCGCGTGGCTAACTTATCCAAAAAGCGTCTGTCATGGGTAATAAATAACACGCTGCCATAAAAGCCTAATAATAGATCTTCCAGCCATTCAATGGCTTCTAAATCCAAATGGTTGGTTGGCTCGTCCAGCAATAACACTTCAGGTTCTGCCACTAAGGCGCGACCTAAAGCCACACGTTTGCGCCAACCACCTGAAAGCGTAGAAACGACTGCATCAGCATCTAACTTTAAGCGCGATAATACGTTTTCAACACGCGATTGTGCGGCCCAACCATTTTGTGTATCCAAATCGTGCTGCAAGGTTTGCATTTTGGCCATCAGCGCATCAATATCCGCGTCTGGCATGCCCATGTCATGCGTGACTTGGTGATAATCAATAATGGTTTGCTGTAGCGAACCTAGACCTTCAGCTACCGCTTCAAATACCGTGTGGGTGGTATCTAATTCTGGTTCTTGCGGCACATAAACCACACGCACGTTAGGCGCGCGCCAAACGGTACCTTCGTCCAGTTTAATGGTGCCAGCAATCGCTTTTAGCAAGCTAGATTTACCTGCGCCGTTACGTCCAATTAAGCCGACGCGCTCACCTGCATCTAATTGAAAAGAGGCATGGTCGAGCAGGGCATGATGTCCAAAAGCCAAGCTGGCGTTGTCTAAGGTGATAAATGGCATGGTTGTTACTCTCTGTTAATTTTATATAGGTTTAATTTGGTTTTGCTTATTGCTTCGGTCTGATGAAGTATCAACTTCCGTTCGGCCTGAGCCTGTCGAAGGCGTTGAATATGCTCACATTTCGACAAGCTCAATGCGAACGGATTTCAAATATCATTGGGCCGAATCAATAATCGGTCACTTAAGCATGGCTGCGTTTTTATTCAGCATCGCCTTGATACTGGCCATTTTTGATTTGCCAAAGTCCTTACTCACTTCAGCGTCTTTATTAAACGGGTTGCCAAAGTGCCGAACATCATCTTTGGGTAATTCTGCAATAAAGCGGCTAGGTTCACACATTTGCATTTCACCCGCGCGTTTACGTTTTTTGCACCATGAAATATTTAAAGTTTTTTGCGCACGGGTGATGCCCACATACATTAAACGACGCTCTTCTTCAATTTTTGTTGGGTCTGTCAGGCTAACATCAATGCTTTCGCGGTGTGGCAAGAGGCCTTCTTCACAGCCGATTAAAAACACATGCCCAAACTCCAAGCCTTTTGCCGCGTGTAATGTCGATAGTTTAACCGCATCTGGTTCGCCATCTTCTCGGCCTTCTAACATGCTCATCAGCGACACCATTTGCGTTAGCTCAAGCAGGTTTTTACCCGCTGATTCATTGCCAAACTCGGTATTTGCCTCGCCTTTTTTAGTCAGCCAGCCAATAAAATCTAACACATTGCCCCATTTGCTTTCAGCGGCACGCGCTTCTTCACCATCATACAAAAATGCTTCGTATTGGATAGTGTTGAGCAAGTCGTTCAGAACATCGCCAGCGGGGTCGCGTACCGCACGAAATTGTAGTTTATTGATATATTGGCAAAAATTCAATAAATCTTCTAACTGCTTATGACCTACACCACTTTGAAAATCTTGCTCAAACGCGGCAGCAAATAATGAAATTTTGTGTGCACTGGCAAATTCACCAAGCCGATCTAGCGTAGTGTTGCCTATGCCTTTTTTAGGCGTAGTGGCGGCACGTATAAACGCTGGGTCATCATCTTCATTAGCGATTAAACGTAAATAGCTAATGAGATCTTTAATCTCGGTTTTATCAAAAAACGATTGACCACCAGACACCGTGTAGGGAATCTTATGATTGCGTAAATATTGTTCAAAAATTCGTGCTTGATGATTACCGCGATACAAAATTGCATAATCTAGAAACTTGGTACGGTGCTCAAATTTATGGGCTTGTAGCTTCATAATCACAGATTCTGCTTCAGCTTCTTCACTGAGTGCGGCAGAAACCTGAATCAAATCACCAGTGCCTAAATCGCTCCATAATTTCTTGTCGAATAATTTTGGGTTATTACTAATCACAGCGTTGGCCGCACGTAAAATACGGATGGTAGAGCGGTAATTTTGCTCCAATTTAATGACTTTTAGTTTGCTAAAGTCGGTGGTTAATTGGTGTAAGTTTTGTACGTCAGCGCCACGCCAGCCATAAATCGCTTGGTCATCGTCGCCCACCGCAGTCAATTGGCCACGCACACCAGTCAGCATTTTAATCAGCTTATATTGGCAAGCGTTGGTATCTTGATATTCATCTACCAGCAAATATTGCAATTTGCGCTGCCATTTATTCAGTGCTTCATCATGCTGCTCAAACAACTCAACTGGCAGCTTGATTAAATCATCAAAATCTACCGCCTGATAGGCTTTAAGTGTTTGCTGGTAAAGTTGATACACCTTAGCTGCCGCGTGCGTCAGTTCTTCATCGGCTTGCGCTTTAGCTTGGTCGGCATTGATAAACGCGTTTTTCCAAGCGGAAATCTGCCATTGTGTTTTACGCAACAATTGCTTATCGGTGGTGACTAAAATATCGGCAACAATTTTAAACGTATCAGACGAATCTAAAATTGAGAATTGCGGTTTATAACCAAGCAACGCCGATTCAGCGCGTAACATTTGCAGCCCAAGTGAGTGAAACGTGGCAATGGTCAAACCCTTGATGCTTTTGCCCTGCATCAGCTTGCCAACGCGCTCCTGCATTTCGCGCGCAGCTTTATTGGTAAAGGTAATCGCCGCGATTTCTTTAGGTGAATAGCCAGCCTCATCAATCAAATAGCTGATTTTTTGGGTAATTACGCGCGTTTTTCCGCTACCCGCACCCGCCAATACCAGCAAGGGTCCGTCTAGATATTTAACCGCCTCGCGCTGTGGAGTATTTAGGGTGTTTAGCATTCGTTACTTGTATTGATTGATATTGATAATAATGGGTATGGTAGGCGAAAAACTTTAGCGGAAGGATTTTAGCCTAGGATTTTAGCGTTTAAGGCTACAACTAGCTATCTAATATTGTCTATTAAAGAAGATTGATTAAACCGTGCCATAATCGCATAATGAAAAGCATTCGCTTTGATCTGGCCTTTACAGAATGATCGAAATACCATTTGAGACCTTTGCACGAAGCTAAATTAGCCGCGATTTAATATAAACTCTCCCGATTATCGTCATTCCCGCGTAGGCGGGAATCTAGGCGAATCAACAACTTGACTGGATTCCCGCCTACGCGGGAATGACAGTGTTGATAGGTTTTTGGGTTTAAATGCGCTCGTGCAAAGGTCTCCATTTAAGGAGACACCATGAGATCTAGCCCCAGATCCACCAAGGCAAGCGCCGCGATTGACCGACTTAAACGGCGTAGCGGCAATGAGCAGTACTCAATGATATTAGGCAGCAACGGTTTATTTAGCTTAGTGCTGGCGCTAGGTGCTGGGGAATCTGAACGCTTATGCGAGGCTATGATGCTGGATGAATTTGTTAATTTTGTGAATGCCTACGGGCCGCAAATGCCAAAACGTGTGAGCAAGCTTGAAGTTGAATTTAGTAAGCAGTTAGCCGAGGCAAAGGCCAAAAAAGACGTTTAATTTTTTAAAATAGTACTGGCAAGTCAATCACTAATGATACCCATGGGGTGATCTGTGCGATCTGGTTCAGAAAAATATTTCGCCGTGTTTACTTCTTTTTGGTCGCATATTCTAATGCAGAAAAGCTCGCTTGCAATCACATTATCCGATTAAATCAATAACATGAGATTGCACCATGCCTAACATCAACTAGGCAAGAGCTGTGGAATAAATCAGTGATTCCTTAAGGCAATGCAAGGGCCGAGTTTGTTTGAATAGTTGTGTCCATTTTATTCAACAGGGCTAGTCTTAGAATGTGACAGTGATGTGAATGGTGTCAGTATAAACCCCAGCTAATACCCGCTGCTGCGCTGGCATGCTGCCATAGACCGGGTAATTGCGGCTACTGCTGGAAGTTGGGAGGAAATAAGAGTCACCGATGGGCTTTGTGCCATTTTGCCCGTCACCCCATATGGTCTGGTAATCAGCTTTGGTATAGAGGTTGTAATTGAGGACATTACTTCCTGATTTCAGGGTGCGCGTGCCACCGCTGGCACCTTCCAGCACTATGCTGTAGCCAACTTGCTCTCCAGCGGTTCCGCTACAGGTGATGGCGATGTTACCCGTTGTTCGGGTGGGCAATAATCGTATGGCGTCATACCTGCCAAACGTAACTGGGACGGCTTCCACCGAGCATGCTGCAGAGGCCTGTAGGCTACAAGCAAAAAGTCCCGCAGCAAGCAAATCGTTCAAACAAGGTCTCATGGTTTTACTCCTATACAGGTGTAAGGCCCCAGTTTAGCTAGCGGGCCAGAATTTAGATCAACATCCATTTCAAATTCACAGGTTTGCTCCTCCCAGCGCGCGCGTAGCCGGTTCTTTGCGGCCAGCCCAGTTACGTACACTTCGCCACGCTCTGCGACCATAAATATTTCATCCCGTCCGGCTAAGCTAACTTCGCTACCAAGCGGCATCGGTATTCCGTCAGCTTGCAATATTGTTAACAGCGCCGATTTGATGCGCTTGATGGGTAAGCTAACGAGCACGCCGCTACGGAAATAGGGGATTGCACTGACTTTGATAGCATTCACCTCTGCATCCAATGGCAGTTCATCGGCGTTAATGGCGACTGGGTTGTCCTGATAAGCCTGCAAGTTAGGCAACATCGCATTCCCATGTTCATCGGTACGGTCGACCAACTGGTTGTTGACGTAAATCCCGAGGTTGGGGAACTCTGGCATTTGCACTACGCCAAAGCTATTGGTCAGGCGACGCGACAAGTACACCCGGCTACCAAGCACCGCCAGACCGCCACTGGCGTTTGCCCGGTAACTATTGATTCCGTCAGCGTGACCAGTTTCGACGCTGTAAGTACCAATGCTATTTTGTAGTGAGAGCCCAGCCTCTTGTCTTTCGCCAGAATCCCCCGAGGTTGCAAGAAGTCGGTAGCCCATGCCCGTTCCAGCAGGAAGATTTTGCTGAAATTGAGCAGCAGTTTGATTAGCATTTTTCTGCGACACTTGGTTAATGTAAGCCGAACTTCGCTCGCCAAAGCCTACCGATAGTGTGACTGAAAGCGCTTGCGTGCTTTCGCCAATGAGAGATTTATAGCCAGAAATAATCAGGGCAGAGCTTTTGCCAACGCTCAGGCTGTAATTTGCCGAGATAAGCTCATTGTTGAGTGTGCTACGGTTGTCTTGCATCACGTAAGCAAATCCTAACGAACCATAGCGCCCAGTGGAAAATCCGGCATTTGCACTCGTAATCCGAGCGGGGGGCTGTTGTCCCGATTGCAGCCCTAACTGTGTGAAGTTAGGTGTTGTGGATTGAGAACTTACGCTAAAGCTGATCCCGCTTGATGTTTGATGTTCAAACGAAGTCATCAGTAGCCCGCCATAGCCCGCGTTGTTATAGCTAGCCGCAGCCGCCACGTTGAAGATACCCAGCCCTGGAAAAGCGAAATTCCCAGACAGCCCCCCTGTTTGCTGACTGCTTAATACCTCTACGCGCGCCTCACCGGTAAAACTATCGCTAAAGCCTTTTCTCCGCTGTACGGTGGCAGCGAAGCGCCCATAGTTGTTGCTCTCAATGCCAAAATCATTGCGTATGAAGCCTATCTCGCTTGATTCTTCGGTCAAGCCTTTGCGCAGCAGTTGTGTGCTGACGTAGTAGGGTTGGCTGATGACCTGCTCGCGCCCTAGTAAATCGCGGACTACAATTTTGACCGTTCCCTCGCCGTTGATTACCGGTAAGTTGCTGATCTGAAAAGGCCCTGGTGGAATATTCTGACTTTGGCGCAAAATGCCGTTGATATAAAGCTCGGTGGTACTTGGCAAGGCTGATTCGCCACTTATTCCTGGTAATGGCTGTTTGATGAATCCAGGTTGAGTAGCAAAGTTCGTCCCGTAGCGTATGCCGCCAAAACGGACTGGCCTGCCCCATGCGCCACTGTTGCCAATAGTATCGCCAAGTGTGAGCGTTTTGATTTCCGCTGGAAAGTCGCGTGTCCAAGTTGAATCCAGCCGAATAATGTCAGAATTTCCGTTACCGTTTTTTGTCAGAAATCCCGTCACCCCAGCGCCAAGCTGGTTAAACATGCCGACTTCGAATGCGCCATTCAGCGTATTGGAAGTGCTAGCGCCGCTGGTGGAACTGTAGAACAGGTCGTAATTGCCAAACCCACCTGAATAGGCAGGGGGAGGGGGAATGTTGATTGCTGGCGCGTGACCGATCATGGTCATGGGAAAGTAACGTGGCGGCAGTTGTAGGGCTAATTTCTGCAATTTCTCATCCATCTGGATCAGAATATCTTCATAAGCGTTGAGCGGATAATAAGACTCCCCCATGATCAAAATCGGCGCGACTGCGGGCGGCTTCAAACGCCAAGTATCCAGATTGGACCTGCCTGCCAAAAGGCGACCATCAGGGGCCTGTATCAGTATTGTGTCACCAAAGTCCTGATCATTAATTCGGATGGCATACACCACCACAGGCCATTTAGTTACGTCAGACTCACTTGCCTCGGGTATTGCTTGTTTCTGGCTAGGTTCTGGTCCATTGACGGCTGACTTAACCTCTGATACCACCACCTCGGTGGCTTTTGCGTCTACTAGGTTCAAAGCGTAAGCCGATACCAGCAAGTAGAACCAGCACGCAAGAAACCGTACGGCAAAGTTCATATTCCTGTACGAGTGTTGCTCGCTCTTAATTTATGGGCAATACGACACTACTATCACCAGAGTCGGTACGCACATTGAGTTTGATCTGGCTCCCTTGCCAAGAGCGATTGAGCTTAATCGGCCATGAGTGCTTTTGTCCTGGCAGAACGTAGCTACTCAGTTGCTGCTCCGCAAGGACCTGACCGTCAGCTTCACGCAGATCACAACTATTCACCTGCACATGCGCGTTGCCAGAATTATTCAGGCTTAACACTAAATCGCCGTTAGGTGACTTTTCTGCATGCCAATTCAGTTGCGGCTTAGCATTCCCTTGCGTAGTGACAAACACTGGCACTGACAGGCGCATGACGACACTGACTCCCTGCTGTCCAGGCTTAACGGGTGGGGGAACTTCCTTGAGAAACAAGCGATAGGCCATTTCCCGTGGGGGTTCTTGCCCCATTGGGCGCAATAGAGCCACCCGTAAAGTTTGTAATCCACCAGCGGCAATCTTGAATATGGGGGGCGAAATAATCAGGTCGTTGGTGGGTGTAAACACATCGTTACCATCCTTTTGTGTCCAAGTCACCAGTTCAGTCTGCACTGATAATAGCTCATCGTTTTCATTGGTAATCGTTAGAGAGGTTGTCTTAGCGCTAGGCGTTAAGGTGACCCGAAGCGGACTGATATTAAACGACGCGGCATGCACAATATTCGTCAGCAATAACAGTGTCAGAACCGCAATAAAGCGGGTTGGGGTCATCATTTGCATCATTCGTATCATCCTTAAATCTACTTAGTTAAAATAAAAACTCAAAATATCACGGTAACAACAACGGTATCACTATACGTTCCAGCAGATGGGGATAGTCCGCAAAAAACGCACATAAACACTCTTAATAACATTCCCCGATATACCAAATCCGCAGGCACATGATACATCACATGATACATCAAGGTGCCAGCAGTCCTATCTCACCAAAGCTTGGGTATAATTGCCATCGACATAAAGGCTTGTATTCTAGCTTCTTATTGCTTCGGCCTGATGAAGTATCAACTTCCGTTCGGCCTGAGCCTGTCGAAGGCGTTGAATCCGATCACATTTCAACAAGCTCAATGCGAACGGATTTCAAATATCATTGGGCCGAATCAATAGGACAGCAATGAAATAAAACTTCTATGATTGATCACCTTCCCACATGCATCGGTAACCGTTGACTTTTTTGACCTAATGTCTTCGTCAGCGCTTACACCATCCCTCAACGAGGGCTTATTTTGCCATCATCTCAGAACGTCACGGTGGCAGTGATCGTATCGCTGAACGATCCCTGAACAGTGGTGCTTTGCGTTGGGATGCGACCGTAGACCGTAATAAATTGCTCAGCGCCACTGCCAGTGCCCCCCACTTCGATGGGACATGTAGCCCCCGCCTTTCCGAAAATTATTGAGCGTGCGACGTCGGTGTATAGTTGGTATTTTAGGGTATCAGTAGGCGCCCCTCCAATCTTTGTCATTCTACGATCTCCACAAGTAGCTCCGCTTCCCTGACCGTCGTTGAGTCCTATGCTATAGGGCGTCGTGGTCGAACAAATGACCGTTAACGTGTTGCTGGCATCCCAATTCTTTTCAATCGGCGTTGGGATAGCGGTATTAAACGCAAGTTCATTGGCAGAGATCGTACATTTACCTACTGTTTTGGCAGTTACACTAAAGGTGTTGTTGGTAGTTGCAGCTTGGATAGGCAAGTTAGCGGCCAGCAGCACGCACGCAACTAATGATGAGTAAAAGTGTTTCATAATTCCTCCATGTAAAAAGTTATTTCGTAAAAATTCATGCTAAGGCGCAAGTTAAAAACGCATTGTAACAGCTAACAGACCTAATTAAAGACCAACTAAATTTTTAAGTTTATCTTAGTGACCTCACTCCTTTAATTAAGCGCAAGCTGTACACCCTGAATGCTCCAATGGGGTGCAGTCACCTGCAAGATAATTATATCTCTATTTTGACTCTGTATTTAAATAAAAGCGTCTATAACTTATCACCTTCCCTCATAGACCGATAACCGTTGATTTTTTCGAGCTAATGTTTTCGTCAGCGCTTACATCATCCCTCAAAGACGGTTATTTTACCATCATTTCAGAACGTTATAGTGGCAGTGACCAGATCGCTAAACGATCCCGCACCTGGGTTTTGAGGGGTCATGATTTTCGAGACGTACTCAATCGCTTGAAAAGCGCCAGTGCCTGTTAGCTCTCCGGAGTCTTGACCACATAAAACTCCGTCTCCGAAAACTGGTTGGCCACTTCCAAGCAGGTATATATTGTAATCTATGGTACCGACACTAACCCCGTCATTATTTTTCATCTTACGAGTGGCACAAGTAGCCCCATCTCCCTTACCGAGGTCTAGTGCAACGCGATATTTCGTCGCAAGCGAACAAAGGGCATGTACATTACCATAGCGAAGCGCATCGTTTGGGTTAACAATCGGCGTTGGGAGGGTTCCAAACGCAATAGCCTCGGTAGTGATCGTACATTTACCTACTGTTCCAGCACTTACCTGAAAGCCGTTTTGGGCATTTTCAGCTAGGATAGGCAAGTTAGCGGCCAGCAACATGCACACAACTAATGATGAGTAAAAGTGTTGCATAATTCCTTCACGTAAAAAATCATTCCGTAAAAATTCATGCTAAGGCGCAAGTTAAAAACGCATTGTAACAGTGCTAATACCCGCCAGCATTGGGATTGAGACAGCAAGCCGACCCAAAAAGACCAGCGAAATATTTAAGTTTTTCTTAGTTAGTTCTCATCCATAAACACCATAAATTATCACTGGCGATCAATTAGCATGCTCTTATGATGCGAGTTTGCTTGCCCATTCTGGTTAAAATCAGCTCAACTTGGCTGCATTTAAGCAAGCAAGCGGCTTCTCAAT
>CAINBI010000086.1 GCA_903846555.1 uncultured Pseudomonadota bacterium | reverse complement strand
GGCGTCCCGCTTGAACGACGGGTTAGGGAAACGCCACAATAAACCTGCCACATTACCGCCCCCACCAAACTAAAAAGGTGCAACATTAACCAATGCCACACCCAACTAAAAAAACACGGCTTCCGTCGTGCCGCCCAGAAACTGCTCGCCAAGCCCACAAACCTAAACGGCGGCATGACGGAAACGGACAGAACGATTATTGCCTAAAACCGCAAAACTTAACAACACCACCAAACCAAACGCCAAAATAAACCTAAAAACGCTGCCCCCCGACTAAAACATTCGAGGGCAGGCTCTGTGAGGCAATACTAGAGCGGCTCCCAGAGCAATGGTTTTTACCAAAGCCCTAACGTTTGACAAGGGGCGCGCGGTAGCGCGTCCCGCTTGATGGATGGGTTAGCCATTGGCATTATTTCTAGCCCTCACAATACTTAATAAAACTTTTTGATTTATTTTTAATCGGGTATTTCGTTGAGGGCCAGTTAGTTTTCTTTTGCGCCATGTGTCCATGTAAAATTTTCGCTCCCAATCATTCATCCAACCTTTGCTATGCGCATAATGGATGGTTTCAGGGTTTATGGCGCGTGCTACATCTCTATTTTAGTGTCCAGTTTGCTCTGGAATCAGTGTCCAGTTTGCCGTGGACTGACCGTCCAGTTTGGTCTGGAATACGCAACCAATCGGCCACACGCTTAACCAAGCCATGTTTTAACGGGTTGATATGCACATAATGCATGTGCGCTGCATAGTCGGCATCATTTTTTATAGTGTGTTCCCAGTATCTGCGTTGCCAAATACCGCGTTCACCTTTGGTAAGGCGCACGGCGGATAGGCGCTCTGTTTTTGGGATGGTTTTTGAAAAAGCCGTTTTAATCGCTTTCCAGCGCGAGGCGTAGTCCGCATCCCCTGCGGGTAAAGTCCAAATGCAATGCATGTGTTCAGGCAATGCCACCCAGCCATCAATATGAAACGGCTTGTTTTTGCGCACCACACGTATCGCCTCGCGTAGACTTTCAATGTGTTCCACAAGTAATTGTGAGTTGCGTTGTAGCCAGTTTACGGTGAAGAAGTAAGTGCCACTGGGTATGCGGTTGCGGCGATAGTCAGGTATGGAGACATGTTACGTTAGTGTTGATGTTGATGGGGTGTTTCATACGGCGGATAACGCTACGCTAATCCGCCTTACGTGAGGTTTTGAGCGTAAATCCCACAAAACACCTGCCCTGCGAGCCAATATCCATGCGGGTTACAGGACGGGTGTTTATAGTGCTATTCATTGCGTACACGCATGAAGCTGGCAAATTTAGGCTTGCCACGTTTGGTTTTATCTAGGTAGCTGTAGGTCACTGTGCTGCCGATTTTAGGTGGATTAGCGCGCTGTGCGTCGCTAAAGCCGGTGCCTAGTTTAAAGCGGATGCCTTCTGGGGTTTCAACTTCTAGCGCGCCGAGTTGGCCTGTGTATTTTCCGCGTCCGGCGATGTATGCCAGCACTTTTGCTTCGGCATCGTAGCGCAGTTTTAATTTAAGTAGTGCATCGCTACGGCCTGTTGTATAAGGTGCATCGGCTTTGTGTAACATCAAACCTTCACCGCCTTGTGCGACTATTTGTTTGAGTTTTGCGTTGAGTGCGGTTTCGTCTTTGATGCGAAATTGTGCCACGGCTTTTAGCTGTGGCAGGTTGGCTAGGTTAACGATTTCTACAATGCGTTTTGCCCGTGCTTGAAAAGTGCCCGTTGCATTGGGTAATTCAAATACAAGGTAGGAAATGCCGCGCCATTCTTCGTCTAGCGGTATATCTTTTAGCACTGCGCCTGATAGCGCTTCAAACTTGCCGCGTGCCAGCCATAATTCACCGTCTAGCGGTGTTGCAGGCAAGCCTTTAATAAACCACGATGGGGCATGAATCACGCGCCCAGTGCGGGTGTGAAATGTGTTGCCATTCCACACTGCGCGTACGCCATCAAACTTTTCACTGACTAAAAATTGGCTGACATCCATGCCGTGCTGGTAAACATTGGCGAGCAATACTGCGGATGATGTTTGTTCTGCGGCACTTGGCGTGATGCATAAACACGACAACATGACGCCAGTAATTAAACGGCAAATAATGGCTAAAAATATACTTTGGTTAAGTTTCATAGGGGTAGTGTAATGCAATCATTACGCACGCGCCGCTTTTGCATCTATTTATAAGGGGCACATTCAAAACGACGTCGCTTTTAAAAGCAGTGTTTAAAAGTAGTTTTCAAGTAATTTTTAAACAAATAGTGCTAAAAACTATGTTCTAACACGTTGAAATGCAGGCTTATCACTTGCCGAAAAAGGCTATCTAAGTAATAATTTAACCTTTGTTAAAAAGTGCTATGTAAAGATACTTTTTATAAGAATTCAATCACGGTTTTATGTGATTTTGTATAAGACATGTCAATGTCTCAATATTTAATCGGTAAAGCTCAAGCTAATTATTAGGGAGAAATCAATGGCAACACGTAAAGACCTAGCTAACGCTATCCGTGCGTTATCGATGGATGCGGTACAAAAAGCAAATTCTGGACATCCAGGCGCGCCTATGGGCATGGCGGAAATCGCTGAAGAGCTTTGGAATCACCATTTAAGCCATAATCCAAAAAATCCTGAGTGGGCTAATCGTGATCGCTTTGTGCTTTCTAATGGTCACGGTTCAATGTTGATCTATTCATTGCTACACCTGACAGGTTATGCATTGCCAATGGACGAATTAAAATCTTTCCGTCAATTGCATTCAAAATGTGCTGGTCACCCAGAATATGGCTACGCGCCAGGCGTTGAAACCACTACAGGTCCATTAGGACAAGGGATTGCTAACGGCGTTGGTTTTGCGATGGCTGAAAAATTGCTTGCTGACCAATTCAACAAGTCAGGCCATTTCGAGGGTTACAATCAACCTCTAGATTTGAATATTGTAGATCACCATACTTATGTATTCTTGGGCGATGGCTGCATGATGGAAGGCGTTTCTCACGAAGCTTGTGCGCTTGCGGGTACTTGGGGCTTGGGCAAATTGACCGCATTCTGGGATGACAACGGTATTTCTATCGATGGCCACATTGAAGGCTGGTACACAGACGATACGGCTAAACGTTTTGAATCATACGGTTGGCATGTTCAATCAGTAGATGGTCATGATGTTGCTGCGATTGGTGCTGCGATTGCTGCTGCTAAATTAGTCACAGACAAGCCATCATTGATCTGCTGTAAAACAGTGATTGGTATGGGTTCACCAAACAAATCAGGTTCACATGATTGCCACGGTTCTGCGTTAGGTCTTGAAGAAGTTGCGGCAACGCGCGCTAACATCGGTTGGCCGCATGAGCCATTCGTTATTCCTGCTGATGTTTACGAGGGTTGGGATGCAACAGCTAAAGGCGCAGCTGCTGAAGCGGCTTGGGATGCTAAATTTGCAGCTTATGCAGCAGCTTTCCCAGCTGAAGCCGCTGAATTCAAACGCCGTACATCTGGTGAATTGCCAGCTAACTGGAAAGAATCTACTGATGCAATTATCGCGGCAACTAACGAAAAAGCTGAAACTGTTGCAACACGTAAAGCTTCACAAAACGTCATTGGCGCTTTGGCGCCATTATTGCCTGAGTTCTTAGGTGGTTCTGCTGACTTAACGGGTTCTAACTTAACTTCATGCAACAGCTTTGTGCATGTTGATGCTAAAAAACCAGGCAACTACATTTCATACGGCGTTCGTGAATTCGGTATGTTCTCAATTATGAACGGTATGGCGTTACACGGTGGTTTAGTCCCATTCGGCGGCACATTCCATATGTTCTCTGACTATGCAAAAAGCGCATTGCGTATGGCTGCATTGATGAAACAACGCACGATTGCCGTGTTAACACATGACTCTATCGGTCAAGGTGAAGATGGTCCTACACATCAACCAATCGAAAATACTTCTGGTTTACGTTTGATTCCTAATATGGACGTATGGCGTCCAGGTAACTCAACGGAAACTGCGGTCGCTTGGGTAGCCTCTGTTGAGCGTAAAAATGGTCCATCTAGCTTGGTATTAAGCCGTCAAAACGTGCCTGGCATGAAGCACGATGCTGCACAATTTGATTTAATGCGCAAAGGTGCTTATGTATTGTCTGATGTCGCTGGTAAAGCGGATGCGATTATTATTGCCAACGGTTCAGAACTTGAATTAGCGGTTAAAGCAGCCGCTGAATTGAATGCAGCGGGTACTAAAGTACGCGTAGTTTCAATGCCTTCAACTAATGTATTTGATCGTCAAGATATAGCTTACAAAGACAGCGTTTTGACGCCAGGCGTAGTGCGCGTGGCGGTTGAAGCTGGGGTTACTGACTTCTGGCGCAAATATGTAGGTTTAGAAGGCGGCGTGGTTGGTATTGATACATTCGGTGAATCTGCACCTGGTAATGTGTTGTTAAAACACTTCGGCTTTACCGTTGAAAATGTAGTGGCTACAGTGAAATCAGTCCTTTAATTTAGGTGCTGTCGTTTAACTAGTCGGTTAGTTTAATAAGGCACCTCCTTGCGAGGTGCCTTATTTATTTACGAAGCTGGCTTTGATTTGCATCGCGTGCTTTAACCAGCTTTAATTTAACAGGCTTTAATTTAACCGGATTTGATTTAACAGGTTCAATCCAATTTTAAAAATTTAGGAATTATCATGGCAATTCGAGTAGCAATTAATGGTTATGGTCGTATTGGACGCATGGTTCTACGTGCATTGTATGAATCTGGACGTAAAGACATTGAGATTATTGCAATCAATAGTGCAGATGGCGACGCGGAAAGCAATGCACATTTAACACGTTACGATAGTGCGCATGGTCGGTTTCCATTTGAAGTTGGCGTAGATGGCGATGACATGATTATTCAAAGTCAAAAAATAAAAACCTTTTCTACACGTAACCCTGCTGAATTGCCGTGGCGCGATTTGGCGATTGATATTGTCTTTGAGTGTACTGGTGCTTTTAATAGTAAAGCTAAAGCGCAAATACACATTGATGCAGGAGCTAAGAAAGTATTGCTATCAGCCCCTGGCGATAAAGATATTGACGCTACCGTGGTTTATGGCGTTAATCATCAAGTGATTAAAGCTAGCCACACGGTGATTTCAAACGCGTCTTGCACCACCAACGGTCTGGCGCCAATGATACAACCATTGCACGAAAAAATCGGCGTGGTGAATGGTTTGATGAATACTATCCATTCATACACCAATGACCAAGTGCTAACAGATTCACATCACTCAGATATGCGTCGCGCACGCTCTGCCACAACCTCTATGATTCCTACCAAAACTGGTGCGGCTGCAGCGGTGGGTCTAGTCTTGCCTGATCTAAACGGCAAGTTGGATGGCTTTGCTATCCGCGTACCAACTATTAATGTTTCACTAGTGGACTTAACCTTTACGGCGGCACGCCCAACGAGTAAAGAAGAGGTTAATCACATTATGCATGAGGCTGCCAGTGCTGGTCCGCTAAAAGGCATTTTGTCTTACAACGAAGCGCCATTGGTTTCAGTAGACTATAACCATACTGCTTTCTCGTCTAATTTCGACGCCACACTGACTAAAGTAACCAAAGATGGTTTATTGGTTAAAGTCTGCGCTTGGTACGATAACGAGTGGGGTTTTAGCTGCCGCATGTTAGACAATGCTGTTGCGATGATGGCGGCTAAATGATAAAAATAGCGATAGAACTGACTGGCTTTTGAAAGTAGAAATAGATCGATGATTACGCTTAAAGATAGTAGCAGCAATCTTAGAATTGGTTCGATTAGCTACGCTCAACTTCAGTTTCTTGTGGATGAAGTCGCTCAGGAATATCGTCATGACCAAGATTATCGGGTTAATCGCGCGACTTTGGCCATGCTTAAAGAGCATGGTGCTGAAGCCGCATTAACCGACATTATCGAGAAAGCAATGGGCGATTTAGATGTTATCGAGTTTTATTGGATTAAATCTTAAAAGCACATTGATAAGACAAATTTTCAGAAAAGGCCTAAGCGATGAACGTAATTAAAATGACAGATTTAGATTTAAGCGGCAAGCGCGTACTGATTCGTGCGGATCTTAATGTGCCAGTGGCTAATGGCAAAGTGACATCAGATGCACGAATTACTGCATCTATGGCAACCATCGAGTTTGCATTAAAGGCAGGCGCAAGCGTCATGGTAACTTCACATTTGGGCCGTCCTGAAGAGGGTGTTTATTCTGAAGAAAACTCACTAAAACCAGTGGCTGATGTGATTTCTGCAAAACTGAACACAACGGTTCGTCTAGTAAAGGACTGGGTTGATGGTGGTTTTGAAGTGGCCGCTGGTGAACTTGTGGTGCTGGAAAATTGCCGATTTAATAGCGGTGAGAAAAAGAACAGCGACGAATTGTCACAAAAATATGCCAAGCTGTGCGATATATTTGTGATGGATGCTTTTGGCACTGCGCACCGTGCAGAAGCTTCAACACACGGCGTGGCTAAATTTGCACCTGTAGCTGCGGCGGGTATTTTGTTGGTGAATGAGTTAGAAGCCTTAACTAAAGCCTTATTAAGCCCAGCACGCCCAATGGTGGCGATTGTGGGCGGCAGCAAGGTTTCTACCAAGCTGACCGTGTTAGAAAGCCTTTCTGATAAAGTAGACCAAATGGTAGTGGGCGGCGGTATTGCTAACACTTTTTTAAAAGCGGCTGGTTTTGAAGTTGGTCAATCACTTTGTGAAGATGATTTAGTGCCAGTGGCACGCACCTTAATGGACAAAATGACCCAAAGGGGCGCAGCAGTGCCAATAGCGGTTGATGTTGTTTGCGCTAAAAAGTTTGATGCCAATGCGCCAGCTGTTAAGAAAGACGTGGCTTCTGTGGCCGTTGACGATATGATTTTTGATATTGGCGCGAAATCTGCTAATGAAATAGCAGAGATTATTAAAAATGCAGGCACAGTGGTATGGAATGGCCCGGTAGGCGTGTTTGAGTTTGACCAGTTTGGTGAGGGGACAAAAACTATTGCCCATGCGATTGCAAACACAAAAGCATTTACCTTGGCTGGTGGTGGCGACACGATTGCTGCCATCCAAAAATACGGTATTGAAAGCAAGATTGATTATATCTCTACAGCTGGCGGTGCGTTTTTAGAGTTTTTAGAAGGTAAGAAGCTGCCAGCAGTTGAAATATTAGAGTTACGCGCTAAAGCTTAGTAGCCCAAACCTTTAGTGTTTGAAAAATGGGGCTTGAAGCCCCGTTTTCATTTGCGCATAACTAGTTCTCATCCAGAAACGTAACCATATGATTTTATTTGATAAAACGTAATTTTGCAGTGGAAAATCCCAGTGAAAATGTTTATAATTACTCTCAAGCCATTGATTGTAAACAATAAACAAAGCCACCGGGGTTTC
>CAINBI010000085.1 GCA_903846555.1 uncultured Pseudomonadota bacterium | reverse complement strand
GTCGAATTATTCCCAAATCTTTCATGGTGATCATCTCCTGTTAATCCTGCTCATTAAAAGAGCAGGTAGGTTAATCACTCTGGGTAATTTTAGGCGCGCACTAGTGGCATATTTCGGGTAGTTTTAATTGCGTACCAACATTCCAAGCATTCACTATCATTCCATTTAAAGTTATCCTCTTCATAGCCCATGCATTTAGCCAATTGTCTAAAGATTTCATTATTAGGAAGCGCCTCGCCGGGTGGCTCGATACATTTTGCATTATAGGTGAGATAAAGGTGACCCCATGACAGTACCATGTCTTCCATCTCCGCACCCATGGCGGCTGGCAACACAATATCTGCATACGCTGCAGTATCGGTAATAAAATGCTCCGCTACCACTAAAAATAAATCTTCACGCTCAAGGCCTTTAATTATCTTGTCAGTCTCTGGTGCTTGTGTGATGGGGTTGGTGTTCCAAACCATCATCGATTTGATTGGCGTTACGAGCTTAGTTTCACCTGTGAGTACACGGCCAAGTTGCAAGTTATTTACCACTGGCGTGCCTTCAGGAATTAAATCTGGGCGCGAAATCACGTCAAATTTATACGGGTGCTCCCATACTGGAAATTGCAGCGCACCGCCGCCCACATGGCGCCACGCTCCTATCAGTGCGGGCAAGCAACTAACGGCACGAATGGCTTGGCTACCACCATAGCTTCTTTCCAACGCCACGCCAAGACGAATCGCAGCGGGTGGCGTAGTGGCGTACTCTCTGGCGAATCTCCGAATATCTGCCGCTGGAATGCCTGTAATTTCTTCTGCCCATTCTGGCGTTCTGGTTTTGGCGCGTTCTGCCAGTTCTGCATAACCTACTGTGTAATTATCCACATAGTCTTGGTCTACCAAACCCTCAGTAATAATCACGTTCATCATCGCCATTGCGAGTGCGCCATCAGTACCAGGCTTGGGTGCAATGTGCCAATCAGCTGCTTTTGCGGTTTTTGATGCGTAAGAATCAATCACCACCACCTTGGCACCTTTTTTCTGTGCCTCATGAATAATGTGCCAGTGATGCAAATTGGTACTCACTGAGTTACAGGCCCAAATCACAATATATTTAGAGTGACTAAAACTTTCTGGGTCTACGCCTGCGGTTGGCCCAACCGTGAGTAACCATGCGGTGCAAGAGCCTTCACCACAAAATGTACGTTCACACACGGTTGCCCCCATGCGGTTAAAAAAGGCATCACCGCCATTTAAGCCATGCACTAAACCTTGGTTACCCAAATAGCTGTTCGGCATAATCGCGTGCGGGCCATCTGTGGCAATGATGGCTTTCCATTTACCGGTAATTTCCTCTAAGGCTTCATTCCAAGAAATGCGCTTAAACTGTTTGCTGCCTTTAGGGCCGGTGCGCTTGAGTGGGTATAGCAGACGGTCTGGGTGATAGTGGCGTTTTTCGTAATCATTTAATTTCACGCACAAGCCGCCACGCGTCATTGAATGTTGTTTATTACCTGTGACAGAAATAAGCTTTTTATCTTGAACCGTATATACCATGCTACAAGTATCGGGACAGTCGTGTGGACAGCCGCCGTGAAAGGTTTGTACATTTTTAGACGCGTCATTCATAGAGTTATCCCCAGTTTTAAGTGATTTCAATCGTGATAATGCCTATTAAAAAAATTAACTTCTCTCATTTCAGAATATGTTGCATTAACGGGTAATGAACATTTCTATTGAATGAATGCAGCCAAGACAATCTTACGAGCAGCTATCTTACAAAAAATTTTCTTCAGTAAATATTTTACGCCACTCCAACTTTGCAATATTCTAATTTTAAAGATTATAAATGCATGCGCTTTTGTACATTTCATTAACAGTTCATTATAGACAGATTGGTCTTTATTTCAATAAAACTCTATCGCTTGGGTAACTAAAATAATTGCTTAATCTCCACCTCACATACTGCTTTAAAGTTATAGGCGCAACTTTGTATAGTCTCACCAAAATTCACAACAACCACTTCAATGGCGCTTGCTCACTCGCTGACGTTATCTGCACCGTTAAGCTAACGGTTCAAAAGTCAGTGATGCGGAATTAATGCAATAGCGTAGGCCAGTAGGTAGTGGTCCATCATTAAACACATGGCCGAGATGTGCATCGCAAACGTTGCAAATGACTTCGGTGCGAGCCATACCATGTGACGTATCTGTGAGCTCTCGAACATTCTCAGGATGCAGTGCCTTGAAGTAACTTGGCCAACCACAGCCTGCTTCAAATTTGGTATCAGATTCAAAAAGAGGTGTATTGCAGCATACGCAAGTATAGATGCCAGCTTGGTTATGATCTACGAATTCTCCAGTTCCAGGGCGCTCGGTTGCAGCATGTCGTGTCACTTCATACTGCATTGGCGTAAGCTGGGTTTTCCACTCAGCATCAGTTTTGATGATTTTTTTCATATTAATCAGGTTGAATTTAATTGTATTGGTTTATGTTATGCATATCATTAGGCCTTTAATGCGCTTTTAATTCGATTCAGTGCCTCGGCAATCACATGCCGAGGTGATGCAATATTGAGCCGCATGAAGCCGCTTCCGCCTTGGCCAAAAGACTCGCCGGGGTTGAGTCCAACTTTGGCTTGTCGCACAAAAAAATCACCTAGCTGTAAATCACTCATGGCTAGCCCTCCACAATCCAACCATAACAGATAGGTGCCCTGCGGTTGGATCAGCCGAATAGCGGGTATATTTTTCATAAGATAGTCGCTGACAAAATCGCGGTTATTGCGTAGATAGATCAGCAGCTCATCTAACCAAGCCTCACCACCGCGATAAGCCGCCTCAAACGCGGCAATGCTAAATGGATTGGTGTTACTTAGGTGCAGGCTATCAAAAACCTTTTGTAGCCTAACACGTTGCTCAGGGTTCGGCACGATCAGAGCTGACAAACCAAGCCCGGGGATATTGAAGGTTTTGCTTGGGGCTACGGCTGTGATGATTTTATCGTTACCGTGATGGTTCGCTAGCATTGCCAAGGTCGTGTGTTGCTCTCCGGGATAAACCAGATCAGCGTGAATCTCGTCAGACAAAATGGTTAGATGATAACGATGCGCTATGTCTAAAAGCTGAATCAGCTCGGCTTTACTCCATACTCGCCCCACTGGGTTATGCGGTGAGCATAACAGCAGTAATTTAGCACCTTCCGCAGCGCAATGTTCAAGCTGCTCAAAGTCAATCTGGTAGCGTCCATCATTCAACAACAGGGGATTTTCGATCAAGCGACGTTGATTGGTAGTGACCGCCGAAAAGAACGGGGAATACACTGGTGGCTGCACAATGACACCTTCGCCCTCTTCTGCAAACGCTGTCACGGTAGCGAACAATGAGGTCACAACCCCTGGCGCCATGACAATCCAGTCACGTTGCACTATCCATCCGTGGCGCTTTTTCAACCAATCAATAAGCGCGTCATACATACTCTCTGGATAAAACGTGTAGCCATAAACTGGATGCTCGGCACGTTGCGCAAGGGCTTTGGTCACAACTTCTGGTGCAGCAAAATCCATATCAGCCACCCATAGCGGCAACACATCCGCCGCGCCAAAACCGGCAGCATAACCATCATGCTTCACCGAGGCAGTATCGCCCCGCACGATGTCTTTGTCGAAATTGAAACTCAAGCAATACGCTCCCAAAGTGTCACTTCAGAAAGTGAATGCTGGAATTTACGTTTGGTTTCTCGAATCACAAAAGGCACATCCACAGGTGCTGCCATTAAGCGAAAGTGCTGACCAAGCTGCTGTTTCAGGCCATCTAATGTGGTGAAATTCTCGCCGTTCTGTTTGAAGCCACCAATCCATTCTTCGCGCTTGGTATGTTCTTCCAACCAAGTGTAAGGTGAAGCAATCAGCAGGATTCCTCCAATATTAAGGCGCTCATGTACGCTAGATAAGAATCTTTTCGGGCTATATAAACGATCAATCAAATTGGCTGCGAGTATCAAGTCGAAATTGGTTAATGAGGTTTTGAGATTACACGCATCGCCTTGCAAAAACGCTACAGTTCCCTTCAGTTTATCCAGCCCCATCGCCGTCAGCGTTCGAGTTTTATAAGTAATCAACTGACCTTCGTCAACCAAAGTGTAGTGAAGCTCGCCCTTTTCAGCCATTTGCACACCAGAATCAATCAGGCGCACCGAAAAATCGATACCAGTAACATGCTCAAAATGTCGCGCTAATTCAAACGTCGCTCGGCCTGATGCACAACCAAGATCAAGTGCCTTATGAGCGGGTTTGCCAACTGATGCATTAATGGCGATATTCGCAAGAGTTTGTGTAAAATTCGCCACACCAAAATAGCTGTCTCCATAGTGAAACTCAGCGTATTCAGAGATAAGCTTATCGGTTTCATAATGTGATGCTGGCACGCTAGCCAGCTCATCGGCGACCACATAACGGAATCCAGCATGCTGAAAGAAATGGCGGCGGAACGCGTAACGCGCGCTATATAAAGCCTCATTACCGCAAGAAATCCATGAGCCACCTTTAATAAGATTGTGCCTGCCATCAAAGGTCGGCGTGGTGAAATCGTCATACAGCGGATGCACAGCAAAGCCACTAAATGGATAAATCGGCGTTTCTGTCCACTGCCAGACATTGCCCGTGACATCATAAAGCTCGCCTTGGCGAAAACTAGTCACCGGGCAAGGCGATGCGGCGTGGTCTAGATGGATATTCGCTGCCGCCACTTGATCCTTAGCCACAGCAACAACTCCAGCAAAATCATACATTCGATACCATTCATCTTCGCTAGGCAGGCGCACTGCAAAGCCAGTTTGCTGCGCTTTCCACTGGCAGAATGCCTTGGCTTCGTGATAATTCACTTCGGCAGGCCAATCCCACGGCATGGCAATTTCTTCAGTCATTAGTCGCAAACACCATGAGTCATCTTTGCGAAGCCAGAATGTCGGATGTGTAGCTTGTGCGAAGCTTTTCCACTCCAAACCTTCTACACTCCAAAATGTTGGCGTGCTATAACCGCCTGCCGTGACAAAATTTAAAAACTCACCATTACTGACCAAATAGCGACTCGCTTGAAATTCGGCAACGTGCGCCTCATGCAAACCATATTCATTATCCCAACCATATTCCGCTGCATTTTGTTCTTTATTTAAAGACACATCCCCCGCTGGAATTACCACTAATTCGTTCTGCGGAGCAACGCCTGAGCGCGTGCAAGCTGGCCACGCCGCGTGCCGCTGAACAAGCGCTAGCGATTGCTGACGAATTAACACAGAAGAGGTTTCCAGATGAATGCGCTCATGCTCAATGCCCATGACAACGATCCACCACGGATGACGCCAATCAATCGGCAACGCAAGCGGCGCGGTTTGAATTACCGCTTCTACCGCTAGGCGTACTTGGTCACGATAATGCTTAACTTCAGCTGCAGTTGGCCAATCATAGTGGGCATCGTTCAGATCATCCCAACTCATCTCATCCACACCCACGGAGAACATTGCCTCAAATTTAGGGTTAATGCGCTCATTCAACAAGCCTGCCAACAGCAGTTTATTGATAAAAAAAGTCGCAGTATGGCCAAAGTAAAAAATCAATGGGTGACGCAACGCAATTGGCTTCTGCTGATAAGCCTGCTCATTGACCAGCGTTTCGAATAACTGCTCGTAACGATTAAATGTAGAAAGAAAATATACTCGAATTTCTTCGCGTGTCGCTACCACATCACTTCCATTCAGAATCGGTGTTCTTGGGAATTGGATGCTGGAAATTTGCGGCTTGGTAACTAGGGTGCGGTTCATGGTCAATGTAGAGGGTTAAGTTATGAAGAAGTTTAGCTTACTTTGAGGCAAAAATGTTTCGCTTACAATTAGCCGCTATTTTTATAAAAAATTGGAACACCCTAGATTACGCAAGTTCAAGTCCTTGCATAACGTTATCTAACAAAATTGCTAATCGGCATCACATTGGCGGCCAAAAATTGTCGTTTTGTGGCTGGCTTATTGCCGATGGGTGTCGGATTTAACACACAAGTTGCCCTCAATAGATAAGACCATTAATGCTTGCTTTGTCGTTTGTATCGTTTAAAATTCATGCCTGTTCAAACTTTAAAAGTTCTCGCTAAAAATTCTGGCTCAGAACGCTTGTTCAGATTCACACTGCGTTAGCTAACATTAAAAAAAACCCATTTTTCATTGACCCCATAAAACTTACTGACCATGCAATTTACACTACACAAACAAGATGGCCTAGCCCGCCGTGGCACATTAAACCTAACGCATGGAGAAGTTGAAACGCCAGCATTTATGCCGGTAGGCACTTATGGCACGGTTAAAGCCATGTCGCCATTAGATTTAAAAGAGATTAATGCACATATTGTATTGGGCAACACCTTTCATTTATGGCTACGCCCTGGTTTAGAAGTCATTGCTGCGCACGGTGGCTTGCATCAATTTATGGGCTGGAATGGCCCAATACTCACAGACTCAGGCGGCTTTCAGGTGTGGAGTTTGGGTGCATTACGCAAGATCACTGAAGAAGGCGTGAAATTTCGCTCTCCGATTAATGGCGATAGCTGCTTTTTAACACCAGAAGAATCTATGCGGATTCAAAAAGTGTTGAATTCTGACATTGTGATGATTTTTGATGAATGTACGCCCTACCCTGCTACGCCTACAGAAGCCAATGATTCTATGCAGCTTTCACTGCGCTGGGCACGCAGAAGTAAAGATGCACATGCTGGCAATGAAAATGCTCTTTTTGGCATTATTCAAGGCGGTATGTTTGAAGATTTACGTGACATTTCACTGGCTGGTTTAACTGAGATTGACTTTGATGGTTATGCTATTGGTGGCTTATCTGTGGGTGAGCCTAAAGAAGATATGTTGCGTATTTTGGCCCACACCGCGCCCAAAATGCCACCTAACAAGCCGCGCTACTTAATGGGTGTTGGTACGCCAGAAGACTTAGTCGCTGCGGTTAGTCAGGGTATCGATATGTTCGACTGCGTCATGCCAACCCGCAATGCGCGTAACGGCTGGCTGTTTACCCAATACGGCGATATCAAAATTAAAAATGCCACTTACAAAACTGACACCAATCCTTTAGATGTAGATTGTAGCTGCTATACCTGCCAAAATTTCAGCCGAGCTTATTTGCACCATTTGCATAAACTGGGCGAAATTCTGGGTTCACGCTTAAACACTATTCACAATTTACATTATTACCAAGTACTGATGGCGGGCATACGCAGCGCAATTGAAGCAGGAACATTTGAAACATTTAAAGCAGAGTTTGCAACAAAACGAGCGAGCTTATCAAAAGGTGACTAGCTAAAACGAATGCTACATGGAAATAAAATACCCCGCCGCAAGCAGCGGGATATTAACTACGCTTCTCAACCCACTGGCCTTCAGCCAGCTTCGCCACAAGTGGCGGGGAATTCAATCCGAAGAGATTAATTTTCGTAAAATAGTGTTTATTCAACTTTTTTGACAGTCTGTTTTGTAGCAAGCTATTTTGTAGGTCAAAGGGCAAAAAAACGACCCAAAGCTGGACCATCATAATCTTAAGATTTGAAAATAAAATTATATCAAACTTGACATCACCTTCGTTAAATATATACTATTAATATATATTAAGGGGTCGCCAATGAAAACTGCAAAATTATTTCAAAATGGACAAAGTCAGGCAGTACGCTTGCCTAAAGAATTTAGATTTGAAGGCGATGAAGTCATTATCAAAAGATCAGGTAATACCGTGGTGCTCATTCCAGCCAATCACTCTTGGGATGTGCTTGTAAGTAGCTTAGATAAATTTAGCAGTGATTTCATGGATAATCGCAATCAGCCAGATCAACAAATTCGTGAGGATTTGTTTGCATGAAACTAATGCTAGATACCAACATTTGCATCGCAATTATTAAGCAAAGGCCAAAGGATATACTGCAAAAGTTCAGTGCTTATCAAGTCGGTGATATTTGCATTTCCTCTATCACATTGGCAGAGTTGCGCTATGGGGTTGCTAAAAGCCAGTATCAAGAGAAAAACCAAGTGGCGCTAGATGAGTTTATTCTGCCGTTAGAAGTCGCTGCTTTTGAGCATACGGCAGTATTGTTTTACGGGGGGCTAAGAAGCGCATTGGAAAAACAAGGAACGCCAATAGGTCCGCTTGATACAATGATAGGCGCCCATGCTTTAAGCTTAAATTTGACGCTAATTACTCACAACACAAAAGAATTTAATCGCATCCCAGGTCTTAAAGTGATTGATTGGATTGATCGTTAGCTTTTAATGTAATGGTTCACGATTAGCTTACACTAGTCGCGGCTTCTCCAGATTAAACCTCTGTCTGTTCTACCATCTCCAATGCGCGTAACGGCTGGCTATCTACCCACTACGGCGATATCAAAATTAAAAATGCCACTTACTGTAGCGCGTCAACTATCTTGTCTAGTTGACTCAGCCTTTTGACAGTCTGCTTAATATAATCAAAAAAATAACAACCTCTCAGGCTTGTTAATAACTTCCCCACAAATAGCCAAATTATTCTATTTAGTTATAACCATATAAAAACAAATTCTTTTTAATTGTGATTAAGCCGCTATATAGTGCGTGCATTCGCTTATCAGCAGCACACATTAAGGGCTAAATCATGTCACTCCAATCTTCATCAAAAAACAACCGTGATGTTTCTCAGGAAATTTTACGTGCGGTAGAAGAGCTTAAGCAAGGGTCTGGTTTTGGTTCTGTTGAAATAGTGCTGCATGAAGGACATGTGACGCAAATTGAAAAGCGCGAAAAACTTAGATTTACGCAAGACCATACAAAAGTTTCGCCTACTGCACCAGCAAAGGCAAAGTAAAAGTTAGTTAGAAACTTAAACACACTGGCGGACCAGAAAACTGGATGCTTGTTATAGGGGATAAAAATGCAATTCAAATTTTCAAAATTCGCCACTGTGCTTATCACTAGCGGCATTGTTTCACTACCCATTGCCGCGCACGCTAACGATAGTTCAGAGCTGGAAGAATTGCGCGGCCTGGTACAAGAGTTGAGTCAACAGGTAAAAGTATTGGCACGTAAAGGTGAAATTTCAGCAGAAGAAATAACTGCTGCAAAGAAAACAACACCAGTTGTTAAGGCTAGCGAAAATGGTTTTGGCCTAGAGTCAGCCGATGGTAAGAACGTCATCAAATTTAAAGGGCTATTACAAATTGATAATCGCAATTATAGCGATGTGAATGGCCTTGGCGCTGACGGTAAAAATATCAGTGGTTTTGATTTTCGCCGCATTCGCCCAACCATTGAAGGTACCGTTTTTGGTAAATACGATTTCCGTTTTACGCCTGAGTTTGGTGAGGCTAAATCAGCAAGCACGTCAAGTACCAGCGGCATTGTCGATGCTTATATTGATGCTCGCTTTCAGCCATGGTTTAAAGTTCGTGCGGGTAAATTCAAACCGTTTGTTGGCTTAGAAAGATTGCAAAGCGGCTCGGATATTAAATTTATCGAGCGTAGCTATGTCAGCAATAACATATTGCCAAACCGCGACCTTGGTGCTGCCATTCATGGCGATGTATTGGAAGGTAAGCTAAACTATTCCGTAGGGTTCTACAACGGGGTAACCGATGGTGGGGATGCGACTACTGTACAAGATTCCAATGTGGACAAAGAATATGCAGCGCGTATATTTGCAACGCCATTCAAGGGTAGCGACAGCGTGTTGGCTGGCTTAGGTTTTGGTCTGGCCGCAACGCATGGTAACTTTAAAGGCACCTCTACTGCAAGTGGCCTGCCTAGTTATAAAACCGCAGGCCAAGAGTCCAGCTTTTTCAGCTATACCGGTACCAATGTGTTTGCCAATGGCAAAAGAGATCGCATCGCACCACAGGCTTACTACTACTACGGCCCACTTGGTGTACTGGCAGAGTATGCCCGTGTATCACAAGACGTCACCAACGGCACCAGAACTGACAAGCTAGATAACGATGCTTGGCAAATTGCAGCGTCATATTTACTCACAGGCGAAGACTCGTCCTTCAAAGGCGTAAAACCAAAACAAGTGTTTGATACTAATGGTGGTGGTTGGGGTGCATGGGAGTTGGTGGCGCGTTATCAAGAAAACAATATTGATAGTGCAGCATTCAGTACAGGTACGAATGCAGGCGTTGTTACAACGACTCGCTATGCCGATCCAAGAAGCAATGCTCGCTCAGCCAAATCATGGGCGGCAGGGGTGAACTGGTATCTAAATCAAAATGTAAAAATAGTCTTGGATTACGAACAAACCAGCTTTGATGGTGGCGGTAATGTTACGAATGCTGCAACGCCAGCGGCTACTGGTTCTCTCACCAACATTGCTGATCGTCCAGATGAAAAAACATTGTTTACACGTTTACAGCTTTCATATTGATTCACTTAAATTAAATACAGGAAATATCACATGAAAAAATCACTTTTAGCCATTGCCCTGCTTTCAGCAGTGTATGGCATTGCATCGCCAATCACCGCGTCAGCCAAAGACGTTAGTCTGCTGAATGTTTCTTACGACCCGACGCGTGAGTTATATCAGGACTTTAACGCCGCATTCAGCAAATACTGGTTAGCTAAAACTGGCGATAAAGTCACCATTAAAACCTCTCACGGCGGCTCTGGCAAGCAGGCACGCGCCATTATTGACGGCTTGGATGCAGACGTTGCAACATTAGCCTTAGCATACGATGTGGATCAGTTGTCAGAAAAAGGTAAGCTAATTCCAAGTGATTGGCAAAAACGCTTAACGCACAACAGCTCACCTTACACATCAACCATTGTATTTTTAGTGCATAAAGGCAACCCAAAAAACATTAAAGACTGGGATGACTTAGTAAAACCGGGTACTAGCGTGATTACACCTAACCCTAAAACATCAGGCGGCGCGCGTTGGAATTATCTAGCAGCTTGGGCATACGCGCAAAAACATAACGGTAATGATGAAACTAAAACCAAAGAATTTGTGGGCAAGTTGTTTAAAAACGTGCCTGTACTTGATACTGGTGCGCGTGGATCTACCACGACCTTTGTCGAGCGTGGCATAGGCGACGTATTGCTTGCTTGGGAAAATGAAGCATTCTTGGCACAAAAAGAATTAGGTGTAGGCAAGTTTGAAATTGTCGTGCCTTCACTTTCTATTTTGGCTGAGCCACCAGTGACTGTAGTGGATAAATTTGCTAAGAAGCATGGTACTGAAGCTGTTTCTAAAGCGTATCTTGAGTATTTATACACTGAAGAAGGTCAAGAAATTGCTGCTAAAAACTACTATCGCCCAACCCTGACATCCGTAGCTAAAAAATATGAAGCGCAATTTCCAAAAGTTAATTTTGTGAAAATTGATGAAGATTTTGGTGGCTGGCAAGTAGCGCAGAAAAAACACTTTTCTGATGGCGGTACCTTCGATCAGATTTATCAAAAATAATTATTAAGTGATTAGCATAAAAGCAGCGCCAGACAAAATTTGGCGCTGTTTTTCAAGGAAGCTCTTACCATGAGTTCAGTATTAATTGTAGGTGGTGACCAGATTGATGGCATCAAGCATGTATTAAATAAACACGGTGTTGATGATATTAATCATTGGCCTGGGCGCAAAACCGGTGATACTCACAAAGTGATTCCTCTAGACACTAGCATCATCATTTTTATCACCAATTGGATTAGTCACTCCATCACCCATAAAGTCAAAAAAGATGCCATCAAGCGCGGCATTAAACTGATTTATGCGACGAATGATGCTACGGCTTTGCATCATCGTTTACAACAAGCTGATTCAGGTTTTGTTCTGAAAAGTGATTCTGTTAACACAAACAGCACCAGTTCCGACTTTCCACATTAAATTCATCATTAAACTACTTAAGGATTAAGCAGATGGCGACATTACGATTAGGCGATACCGCGCCAAACTTTGTACAGGAAACAAGCCTAGGAAATATTGAATTTCATAGTTGGTTAGGCAATAGCTGGGGAATATTGTTCTCTCACCCTGCTGATTACACGCCGGTTTGTACCACGGAACTAGGTGGCGCGCTCAAAAACCAACTGCAACACCTAAAGAGGTTAAGGTGTTGAAATGGTCAGAACAAAAAAGCAATACACACATTTAAGTGCTGAGGAACGTGCGACGATTATGTTGATGCAACGAGAAGGGAGTAGCATACGAGAGGTTGGTCGCTATTAAACCTTACTTACGATTTACGCCGCAGCCCAATAAATAGCAAAATAAATGATGAAGAAATTCACTTAATATTTTAGAGAATAATATGAAACTAGAAACGCTCGCCATACATGCTGGTTACAGCCCAGAGCCCACCACTAAGGCGGTTGCCGTGCCTATATATCAAACAACTTCTTACGCATTTGATAGCACACAGCATGGTGCTGATTTATTTGATTTGAAGGTGCAAGGCAATATTTACACGCGTATTATGAACCCGACCACGTCTGTACTTGAGCAAAGGTTAGCGCAAATAGAAGGTGGCATCGGTGCGCTGGCGGTGGCGTCTGGTATGGCTGCGATTACTTACGCAATTCAAACGATTGCCGAGGCTGGTGATAATATTGTGTCGATATCAACGCTTTATGGCGGCACTTATAATTTATTTGCACATACCTTACCTAAGCAAGGCATTGAAGTTCGCTTTTTTGATTATCGCGACCCAGCTGCGTTAGAAGCGCTGATTGATAGCAAAACTAAATTGGTGTTTACTGAAGTGGGGTATTCAGCTAAATGCTGTGATGGTAAAATTATGAATGGAATCAAATACATCACAAGAGCGATCTGCCGCGCCCCGCGCCGGGGTTGACTACCCGCGCAACTACGCTGAATTTCTGGCATGGTTTCACAATGATGCTACATGTCTCGACTATCTTGATTGGATACGCTGGCCACAGGGCTTTGTTTGTCCGGATTGTAGCGGCACCACTGCCTGGCGCATGAAGTGCGGCCGATGGTGGTGCAAGGGATGCGAAAGTCGCATATCCGCCACAGCGGGGACAATCTTTCATCACGCCAGAACACCTCTGACCATATGGTTTGCGGCTGCCTGGCATCTGACCTCCGCTAAAAATGGCGTTTCCGCCAAAACGCTGCATCGAATTCTTGGAT
>CAINBI010000084.1 GCA_903846555.1 uncultured Pseudomonadota bacterium | reverse complement strand
TGGTGGTGAAAGAGGGACTTGAACCCTCGACCCCAGGATTATGAATCCTGTGCTCTAACCAGCTGAGCTACATCACCGTGTAAACTTGTTTGCTAAAGCTTGAAGTTTTAGCAAGGGCGTAATTTTAGTGTTTTAAGCTCTGATTGTCAAAATTAGTTTGCGTTTAATTGTCTTAAATGCACAGTTAACAAAAATCGCTTAGACGTTGAAGCGGAAATGCATCACATCGCCATCTTGTACAATATACTCTTTGCCTTCTAAGCGCATTTTCCCCGCTTCTTTTGAGCCTTGCTCGCCTTTATTTTTAACGAACTCAGCATAGGCGATCACTTCTGCACGAATAAATCCACGTTCAAAGTCTGTGTGAATAACACCTGCGGCTTGTGGTGCGGTTGACCCTTTCTTGATGGTCCAAGCACGCACTTCCTGCACGCCAGCAGTAAAGTAGGTTTGCAAACCAAGCAAGTCGTAAGTGGCACGAATTACTCGGTCTAGGCCTGGCTCGGTTAATCCTAATTCTGCTAAGAATAAAATTTTATCTTCGTCTTCAAGCTCGGAGATTTCAGATTCAATTTTTGCACAAACAGCCACTACAGGCGCGTGCTCTTTGATGCCTAAATCAAGCACCTTTTGCAATAAAGGATTATTTTCAAAACCAGTTTCATCGACGTTTGCTAGATACATCACTGGCTTTACGGTAATAAGGCATAGCGGTTTAAGAATTTGCATTTCATCGTCATCTAGACCCAGTGTGCGCACTGCTTTGGCATCATTTAGACATGGCAACACTTTATCTAACACGGCCATTAAGGCAATTGAATCTTTGTCGCCGCTTTTGGCTTTTTTGCTTTCACGGTGCATGGTTTTTTCAACCGTTTCCATATCGGCAAGCGCCAGCTCGGTATTAATGACTTCAATGTCGGACATCGGGTCAATTTTATTAGCAACATGGATAACATTACTATCTTCAAAGCAGCGTACTACATGCACAATTGCATCGGTTTCTCGGATGTTAGCCAAAAATTTATTACCTAAACCTTCGCCTTTTGAAGCACCGGCAACCAAACCAGCGATGTCAACAAACTCAACAATAGCGGGTTGTGTTTTTTGCGGTTTAACAATATCAATCAATGGCTGCATACGCGTATCTGGTACTTCTACAATGCCCACATTCGGTTCTATAGTGCAGAACGGGTAATTTTCTGCGGCAATGCCAGCCTTAGTAATGGCGTTAAATAGCGTAGATTTTCCAACGTTTGGTAGACCAACAATTCCGCATTTCATCTTTTTTCTCTATTCAATTCTTTATGTGGTTTTTTTTAGTATGCAATTTTAACATTGCCGTATCAAAGTCACCGTTTAATAAGTGCGGCACTATTTGTATACTGTTATCAATACATTGATTTATTGCCATCTTTTCATCTTTTGATGGTGCTTTAAGTACAAAGTTGATCACTTCTTTACGATCACCAGGATGCCCAATACCTAGGCGTAATCGCCAAAAATCAGCCGTGCCGAGTGCTGCAGCAATATCTTTTAAACCATTATGGCCCCCGTGCCCACCGCCTTTTTTGAGTTTAACGGCATTTGGGGGTAAATCTAACTCATCATGCACAACTAAAATTTGTTCGGGTAAAATTTTGTAATAATTAGCTAATGCCGCCACGGCTTTGCCGCTTGCGTTCATAAATGTTGTAGGTTTAAGGAGCCAAGTGTCTGTGCCAAAATGCTTACCTGCTAACCCTAAAAATTTTGCATCCATCACCAACTTACTGTTGGTTAACGCTGCCAACTGATCTATCCACCAGAAACCAGCATTATGGCGCGTGGCTTGGTATTTATCGCCTGGGTTGCCTAGGCCAACTAATAGTTTAATGCTCATGGATATTTTATTTATATTTTATATCAGGCTAATCTTAGTTAGTTTAAAAAAAACGCGCACTTTTATAAAGGTGCGCGTGATTTTCACTAGGCTAAAAGCGACTAGAATTTAAGCTGCTGGAGTTTCTGCTGCAACGCCACCACGAGTTTTAGCAACTGATGCAACTGCTGCATCGTTCTCATGTGCTAGTTGTACGAATGAAACACCTTTTGGTAATTTGATTTGTGACAAGTGAATTGAGTGGCCCATTTCAAGTGCTGACAAATCAACTTCAACAAACTCAGGTAAATCTTTTGCTAAGCAGCTTACGTCCGCTTCAGTAAGAATGTGTGCAACAATACCGCCGCCCAATTTAACGCCTGGAGCGACATCAGCATTAATAAAGTGGAAAGGCACTTTAACGTGGATTTTTTCTGTAGCACTTACACGTTGAAAATCAATGTGCTGAATAGTGTTACGCACTGGGTGCATTTGAAAGTCACGTAGCAATACATTTTCTTTTTTGCCATCAACAATAAGACTTAGCACTGAAGCGTGGAAAGTTTCGTTGCGGAATTGTAGAAACAATTCTTTATAGTTGATTTCAAGTGCGATAGCGTCTTTGCCACCACCATATACAACACCAGGAACTGTACCAGCGTGACGAAGACGGCGGCTCGCACCCGTACCTTTTGCATCACGTTTTACTGCATTAATTTCAATAGCCATTTTACTACTCCTAAATTTACATCTTTTACTACACTATAGACTGCATACCGCGACCAGTTTGCAGGGTTAAAAACTTAAAACTTTCTATATTGACGCTTTAAATATTGAGAGGAACTTAATCCATAAATAATGAAGAAACTGAGTCTTCACAACTGATTCTGCGTATTGTTTCTGCTAGTAGTTCAGCGGCACTTAATTGGCGAATTTTTCTACAATTGGTGGCTTCTAGACCTAGTGCAATAGTGTTAGTAACCACCAACTCATCTAATTCAGAATTCATAATGCGTTCTGCCGCACCACCCGATAATACTGGGTGGGTAGCATAGGCCACGACTTTCACTGCGCCATGTTTTTTTAATGCTGCGGCTGCTTCGCAAAGTGTATTGGCAGTGTCAACCATGTCATCCATAATCACACAAGTGCGTCCAGCCACATCACCAATAATATTCATTACTTTGGCAACATTTGGTTTTGGACGACGTTTGTCGATAATGGCTAAGTCAGAACCTAGTTGTTTAGCACAAGCACGGGCGCGCACTACGCCGCCTACATCTGGTGAAACAACCATTAAATTGTCGTGATTTTGCAGCAATAAATCTGCCAACAATATTGGTGTAGCGTAAATGTTATCAACAGGAATATCAAAGAAGCCTTGAATTTGATCTGAGTGCAAATCCATCGTTAGTAAACGATTTACACCAACGCCAGTCAACATATTAGCAACAACCTTAGCCGTAATAGCTACGCGTGCAGAACGTGGGCGTCGATCTTGGCGTGAGTAGCCAAAATATGGAATTGCTGCAGTAATTCGACCTGCTGATGAGCGACGAAGCGCATCCACCATAACCATAACTTCCATCAAGCTATCGTTGGTAGGGTGGCTGGTTGATTGCAGAACAAAAACATCACGACCGCGTACGTTTTCAAGCAACTCCACGGTAATTTCGCCATCGCTAAATCTACCAACGTGTGCACGACCAAGGTCTATGCCTAAGTGGGTAGCAACTTCTTGTGCAAGTATTGGGTTGGCATTACCAGTAAAGACCATCAAGTTGCCGTTAGACGCCATTTGATTTCCTATATAGCTAAGCGTTGATTAGCGCCAGCATGAAACTATCAATAAAAGAAACTAACAATAAAAACTTACAAAAAATAAAAGCGTGTAAATTTTATAATCTACACGCTTATTATTTTTATGCAGACTGAGTGCCTACATTCTAAATTTTGGCTGAGGAGGAAGGACTCGAACCTTCGGATGCTGGGATCAAAACCCAGTGCCTTAACCAACTTGGCGACTCCCCAATATTTTAATCAGCCAGCTTAATTATTCACCATAACTAAACATGGGGTGCTGATCCAACCCTTTTGCAACAAAGCCCTGAACTTCTTTAGGTTTTTGACTGCATATTTCATTCGCAACTTCTTCACTCACTACTTCTAAAAATACTGAAGCACCAGAGCCACTCATTCTTGCATCACCAAATTGCCGAAGCCAATTAATGCACGCCAAAACTTCAGGATAATCATTGCAAACTATCCTCTCTAACTGATTAGTAAACTCAGAAGCTATATTGCTGCTAACTGAATTAGTCATACCAGAAAAGTCCGACATTGTCTTAGGAATAGTACTTTTTGTCAATTGCTTATTGGCAAATATTTGTGCAGTAGATATATGGACATTTGGGTTCAGCACCACATAGTAAGCATTATTCAATATTATTTTTTGAAGCTTCTCACCTACCCCTTCAGCCCAGGCATTATACCCGAAGATGAAAAATGGTACATCCGCGCCTAATTGCAGGCCTAGCTTCAACAGTTCAGCACGACTTAAATTAAGCGCCCATAGGCGGTTCAAGGCCATTAGAACGGTTGCCGCATCCGAACTGCCGCCACCTAGACCGCCGCCCATAGGAATATTTTTTTTAACTAAAATTTCTGCGCCAAGTTTACACTGGCTATATTGCTGCAACAACTTTGCTGCTCGCACACATAAATCTTGCGCTTCTGGCACTCCCTTAACCTCATTTACCCGCCTAATTTCGCTGGTTTTTGTAGGTTTCAGGTAAATGGTATCGTAAAAATCCAGTAAACGAAAAACCGTCTGCAATAGATGGTAGCCATCGGCTCGCTGACCGGTGATATGCAAAAATAAATTAATTTTTGCAGGGGCTAGAAATGGCTGGAAATCTCGCATAACGTACTATTTTAACGCAAGAGCTTGCACTGTTCGTGGCTAATACAATATTAATTCTGGATGTACCCTGCAGGTAATCAACATCACTCTAGGACCACTCGGCCATTTAATGCCTGCACTGGTCGATTGTTATGATGATGCAAGGCCTTCTCAATAGCCTCAAGTTGCTCTTTTGATGCCGTCACAGGTGTTTTCAACAGTATCCAGCGTACGCCTTCGCTACACGGTGGCGTGGTGAGCGACCCGCTAAATCGATAATAACTACGATTAACCGGCATTAACTCACTTGGAATCACGCGAACCTTAAGTACAACGGCATCACTTACCATGCTAGGCATTTGTGTCCACAACTTCTCTAACCCGACATTAGCACCCCCCTCTTTAAACATCACCCCAATCACAGTGAGATTACCTTTGGCGTCAGCATGCACAAAATGCGCCTCTAGCGGGTAAGACTTACCGTATATTTTATTTTCACTGGGCGCATGGAAATGTACCTGCTTCATTTGATAAGCTGAATTATCCAGCACTATCATATTACCTTCCTTGAAGTTGACCTGCACTGTGTGACCGTTATTTACGATGTCTTTTGCAGGAAATTTTTGTATGCTACGTAGTGGCTTTAGCACTGCATGCAGCGTTTCTTCAATATTAATGGGTGATTGATTGCGGCCAGCATCACAAGCAGTATATTCAGTGTTGAGCTTACCCCAATTTTCAGGGCCTTCCTTACCTTCATATCCCCAATGCGACTTATGTGCACCACTATTCTCAGGTACGGCTTTTGTTGCAGGTGCGCCTGCCTTCACTTCCGCCTTAGCTGCGGTTGGTTCTGGATTTTTTATGGCGGGTTCTTGTGGAGTTTCAGCCTTTTTTGCAGCGCCATCTGGCTTGCCAGTAGATGCTTTGGCTGCACCTGACTTCACTCCCGCGACCGGCCCTAACTGCATGTCGGTTAGGCAAACATAACGCATGGCTCTATCAACATCAGTTTCTGGCACTGGCTCTACAAATTCAGCACTTTTAGAATCAATTGCCGCTGAAAACACCAAATCATCATTAAGATATTGAAAAACTTGCGAGGTAGCTGACTTTTGTGCGGCACAATCAAAAAACCATAATAATTTTGCTAGATTGTATTCTTTATCTGGTGACTGAAAACTAGCTGGCGACTGTAAATTCTTTTGCGGCACTTTGTATTCAATTTTAACCCAAGCTCTTTTAAGCAGATCTTTATGCAAAACCGATTGTTTGTCTAACATGAGTTTAGACGTATTATCTTCATGCAGCTTTACCCACACCGCAGCATGGCTATTACTGGCCACAAAAAACAATAATAGTAATAAAGAAATCCCCCGCTTCATAACATCCTCAATATGACTTTAAACCAGCGCTGCGGCTAAAAATAGTTTAAGCACCCCTAAATCCGCATGGTTTTATGCTTAAGATACCCATTGAATTATATTTAGAGACTGATTATTTCTAATGAATAAGGAGTGGTGGATTTATGTGTTAGTTCGAAAGTTATGTGTTTATCTAAATTAAACACAACTTTAAGCACTGATGGCGCGGCATTCAATTGAGCGTTTTAAAAAATATTCAATAGCCAAAGGACGGTCTGTCAGAAATGAAAATCCCCTCCAGCTTGCGCTAGAAGGGATATAGACTATTTTAACTTTACAGTTAAAATTACTTGCCTAGCATGCCAGCCAATTTGCCAGAAGCCATACCAAACAATGCACCAATAACGACTGAAATAATCACCAATATCACTGGGTTTGTAAGATTCATTGCGGTTGCGTTACCTGCTGTACCAGCCGTTAAAGCTAAACCTGCGGTTGCAGCATAACCATACACGTTAGCAGGCACCACTGACAACAAGTTCATCCCTGCTACGATTACTAGCGGGAATACAGTAACTGCAATAATGACTGGTGCGGCTAAAGAACCTAAACCAGCTAATTTGCCTGAAACTACTACAGTTAATGCAACACCAGCTACTACAGCGCCAAAAGACATACCAGCAATTGTTTTTTGCAAAGCAGCATCATCACCACCAGTATGGAAATAGCAACCCCAAGCAATAAAACCAACCCAAACTAAAGCGATGGGAGCAGTTCCGCCCAATGGACCTAACGCTAGAAATGTCCATACCCCACCTAAAACAGCAATACTTAGTGCTAATGCAGTTAATTTCGACATGCTTAATTCTCCTAATTATTATAATGAGTAGCAAGATAATGCGAAAAACGGCGAAATATGCAGTGGTTTATAAATGTAATTTCCCAGTTACATATTTAACGCTAGGGCAATACTGAATGATTTTTACAGAAATGTAAACTTTTTTTTAGGCTGGTTTTTAGCACTAATGTTGTGCTAAACGAAGGAAAAATGAAAGAAACCATAAAAAATTGGTTTAATTAGATACTTTTTGGTGCGTAATTCCAGTTTTTGCGCCAAGCCCCAAGGATTAAATTCGGATATTGTGGCTGGCCTAAACTACCGTTATAGCGCCCAAGTGCACGATACAGATCGCCATGTTCAATATCGATGTAATGCCTTAAAATTGTGCAGCCATAGCGTAAATTAGTGCGTAAAAGAAACAAATTATGGTCGCCTGCACCAATACTGCGCGCCCAAAAGGGCATTACTTGCATAAAACCACGCGCGCCTACCGATGACAATGCATATTTCTTAAAGCCACTTTCCACTTGAATCAGGCCCAACACCATCTGTGGGTCAAGCCCAGCGCGAGTGGCTTCATAATGCACGGTACGCAATAAATCTTCACGATAAACATCATCAGGAATGCGCTTTTTAAGGCGTTGCGACATTTCATCGAGCCAAGCATGGCCTTCTTCTGGCGTTGCAAACATTAGTTTAGGCACGGCTTTATCGCTAATGCTACGTTGCATCATAGCTTTAACACTATTGGATAGCGGCTCTTCAGCTTGCGACCCAGCAAAGCTCATGCTTGAAACTAAAGTTCCAAGCAAAAAAAACAAACTAATTAGAATATTTTTACGCATGTTTAATTATAGAGCCGTTTTTTGCATAAATTCAACCATATTCGTCAATAAAACTGACTGCGCCTCAGCAGCCGTTCTCGCTTTATATTCAACCAAGCCTTCAGCTAAACCACGTTCACCAATCACTAATCGATGTGGAATGCCCATTAAATCAGCTTCGGCAAACATAACGCCTGGGCGCTCGCCTCTATCATCTAGCAACACATCAACGCCTGCCGCCAGTAATTCATCGTGTAATTGATTAGCTGCCAACTTAACTGCATCAGATTTATCAAAACCAATCGGGCAGATCACTACGGCAAATGGCGCCATGCTGCTAGGGAAAATAATACCTCTATCATCATTACCCTGCTCGATGGCCGCGCCAACAATGCGTGAAACGCCAATGCCGTAACAACCCATTTCCATGACTTGTGTTTGGCCATTTTCATCCAAATATGTCGCGTTCATGGCTTCAGAATACTTAGTACGTAATTGAAAAATATGGCCGACTTCAATGCCGCGACAAAGTGACAAGGTGCCTTTACCATCAGGACTAGCGTCGCCTTCAACCACGTTACGAATATCTGCCACTACACTTGGTTCTGGTAAATCACGGCCAAAATTTACACCCGTTAAATGATATTTTGCTTTATTAGCGCCACATACAAAATCACTCATGGCCGCAACTGTTTTATCGGCAATCACCGTGACGTTAGCAGCAACAGCGACTGGACCAATGAAACCTGGCGGGCAATTTAAGTGAGCACGGACTTCCTCTTCTGTCGCTAAACGAAAGTCTGCTAATCCAGCTAGTTTGGCAAATTTCACTTCATTCAAGTGATGGTCACCGCGCAATAAAGCCAAATAAAACTGGCTTGAGCCTTCGGCATTATTCACAACCAGTGCAATCGCCTTAACGGTGCGCGTGACACTAATGTTAAGCAGCTTTGCCACATCTTCACACGTTGTTTGTTTAGGCGTATCAACATCTTGCATCAACTCGCTTGCGGCACTACGTGCATTAGGCGCCACCGCCTCGGCAAGTTCGACATTGGCGGCATAATCTGAGGTATTGCAATAAGCCAAACCATCTTCTCCCGAATCCGCCAGCACATGAAACTCATGAGAACCATCACCGCCTATTGCACCACTATCGGCTTTTACTGCGCGAAACTTTAGGCCTAAGCGATTAAATACATGATTGTAGGCTTGAAACATGGTGGCGTAAGTTTGCTCTAAAGAGGCAAAGTCAGTGTGAAACGAATACGCATCTTTCATCATAAATTCACGCGCACGCATCACACCAAAACGTGGACGAATTTCATCTCTAAACTTGGTTTGAATTTGATAAAAATTCAGTGGAAGCTGCTTGTAACTACGAATTTCTGAACGAGCGATGTCGGTAATCACCTCTTCATGCGTTGGCCCAAAACAAAATTCACGCGCGTGACGATCTGTAATTTTAAGCATTTGCGGACCAAACACGGCCCAGCGCCCCGTTTCTTCCCACAGCTCTCTGGGCTGTACGGCTGGCATTAGCAGCTCCAAGGCACCCGCTTTATTCATTTCATCACGCACAATCAACTCAACTTTACGCAACACACGCAAACCAAGCGGCATCCAAGTATATAAGCCAGAGCCTAAGCGTTTAATCAACCCTGCCCGCACCATCAAAATGTGGCTTGGTAATTCAGCGTCGTTGGGGGCTTCTTTTTGGGTGTTGAAGAAAAATTGTGAGGCGCGCATGTTGGAATCGAATCTAGGCAATAATCAAAACGCGAATTTTACATAGAATCAGTCATTTAGTCAGCAAGAGTTATTGTGCCTTACATTGAAAAATAACGCTAAAAAACATTAAAACAGATGCCCTGCGAGGCAATAGGGGCGGGGCTCCCAGAGCATCTATTTTCAACATTTTTAGCTTAATTTTTATTGTATTTTAAAATCCATTGCAGAATTATCTAGTCGCATAAAACGACCTGATGAAGAACTGCCAGTTATAGGCTAATCGGCGCATTAGCTAGCTCATTGATGTTTTTCCCTTGCGCGGGATAATGCTGCTTAAGCTGTTCGCTAATGTTCTCTATGCCTTGAATAATGCCAGCCTCAAACTGACCTTGCCTGAACATGCTTTCTATTTTCTTGCAAATACCCTCCCAGCCCGTCGCACCGACATATTGATGAACGCCGCGATCCGCCAGAATTTCAAAATCATGGTCAGCTAAAAGTAAGTAAATCAATACGCCATTATTGTGCTCGGTATCCCACACATGAAAGTTTGAAAAAATCTCAATGGCACGATTTCTAGCCGATTTTCTCCTGAAAATATCAAACACATGCAAATGCGCTTCAACCACAAAACAAATTTGACCAGAGTGCAAGCTTTCACTTTGCGCAATGGCCGCTTCTATGCGCCGCATGGCGTCGGCAGGCAGGTGCCTACTAAGCGCATTTGGCCAAATAAAAAGGTGTCTGAATAAGCGCCGAATCAGCTTGTATATCATTGAATTATTCATTACCAATCTCCCGACGCGCCGCCGCCGCCAAAACCGCCACCACCGCCTGAAAACGTGTCATGACCACCCGCGCTGCCACCGCCGAATACGCCGCCGCCCATTTGGCTCATGCCAGAGATGCCTAGCAGCGTGATGAAAAATGCGATCACAGCAAAGAAAACTGCTGCCAATATACCGCCGCCTAGCACCCAAGCTAGCAATCCTATAGCGCCTCCAGTAAGCGTTCCGCCAAAAAATCTGCCGAAAACAGCCCGCAATATCCCGCCCATTAACAGGCCACCAAACAACAATAAGGGCAGCATGTTATTAAAGTTTTGTCCGTTAGAAGTAGTGTGATCTGGCTCGGGCAATTGCTCACCTGCCGCCAAGGCGATTAGCTTATCGATTGCGTTATTAATGCCGCCATAAAAATCACCGCGCTTAAAACTCGGCGCCATAATCTCGCTAATAATTCGTTTTGCCGTTAAATCTGGAATTGCACCTTCTAAGCCATATCCCACTTCAATACGCATTTTGTGGTCATTTTTTGCGACGATAATCAAGATGCCGTCATCTTGCTTGGCTCGACCTAATTTCCAAGCATCAACTACACGGATGCCAAACTGTGCAATGTCTTCAGGTTGAGTGGTGGGAACGATGAGTAGCGCAATTTGACTGCCTTTTTGTTGTTCAAAAGCAGCAAGTTTCGCTTCTAGCTGGCTTTGTTGCTCAGCGCTGAGCGTTTGCGTTAAATCAGTAACGTGTTTGGTTAATGCAGGAACCGCAACGAGCTCAGCATAGACATTGAACGATGCAAAAATCAACATCGTACAGAATGTGGCTAAACTCGTTTTTAGCTTAAATTTCACTTTAACCTAAGCAATAAAAATTGGAATTACATCTCGCTAAACGAGGCGATTCACAATTACTTTTTATCACCAAAATCTACCGTTGGTGCCACAGAAATGGCCTTTTCATTTTCCACTGCAAATGATGGCTTGGTTTTATAGCCAAACATCATGGCAGTTAGGTTTTCTGGAAAAGAACGTACCGCCACGTTATAGTCTTTAATCGTGCCAATATAGCGATTACGTGCCACGGTGATGCGGTTTTCAGTGCCCTCCAGTTGCGCTTGCAAATCTCTAAAGCCTTGATCAGCCTTTAAATTAGGATAGTTTTCTGAAATCGCCATTAAGCGGGATAATGCGCCGCTTAGTTGCCCCTGTGCCGCTTGGAATTTAGCAAACGCCTCTGG
>CAINBI010000083.1 GCA_903846555.1 uncultured Pseudomonadota bacterium | reverse complement strand
ACCCCAAGCCTAAAAATGTGAAGCAGGGGTTCGCCGCACCACCCAATCTTCGTAATAAAGCGCCTGCATCTCTGGATATTTTGGCGCCATCTCTCCCTTGGCGAGGATAAGCACAGCATTTAGCTGAATACCCCACTTAAATAATCTATCTCTCTACTCGTATCACCATAGCCAGCTTGTGTGAGCAGGGCATTTTCAATATAACGGCTCACTTGTTGCCGCAAGGCTTTAACTTCAGCGCCATCCACAAAAATCTGCGGAAACTTAAAGCTTAACCAGGCGTATAAGCTTAAATTATGACTCAGCAATTCTGCCGCTTCTAAATGTTTAGGGTTGTTTGCAGTTAGCCAGACTGGCGGCGCAGGTAAGGTTCTTTTATTTGACTGCGCTACACTTTGCAAACAAAGCAGGTAATAGTCTTTTTCATATGCCACATTCAGCGAAATAGGCGCACACACAAAAATAAACTTGTCTTTTAATGACATATTTGGCGCATGTTCATCGACCAAAATCGCCTGACTAATTTGATTGTTAAGCGGTGTTTGTGCAAATAATTCAGCGTTAAACTTGGTTCGTTGCTGATGGTAGTTAAGCACTTCCGCAATCTTGCGTGTATGTAGTTGTTCGGCAATTTTCCCAATTTGACTAAAGTTAATGCTTACGGGTAGCTTGGTTAAATCAGACGTGTCATCAACATTTAGCATGTGCTCAATATGAATCAACTCGTCATTCTCAAGCACGTTCACATAGCCTGTATGGTAAATACCAAAACGCCCTGCGCGGCCTGCAATCTGGCGTACTTCGGTAGCGTTTAGGTGGCGCGAAGCCACGCCATCAAATTTATGAATGTTAGAAAAAATCACGCGGCGTATCGGTAGGTTTAAACCCATGCCAATCGCATCGGTTGCGACTAACACATCTGCAACGCCAGAACAAAATCGTTCAGATTCTGTGCGCCGTACTTCTGGCGACAATGCGCCGTAAATGCTGGCTACGGTAAATCCCCATTGGCGAAAGCGTGCGCTAAATGTCAGCACGTCTTTGCGACTAAAGGCGATGATGGCATCGCCTTTTTGTAACTGCGGTTTAAGTTTTTGGCGGCTGTAGCGCTTACCACAGATGCTTTTATTTTCTAATACCAACGGCGTTTTACGTGCTAAATAAGTAATCTCGTGCGTTTCATTCATTAACGCAATCACAGCAATGCATGGCGCTGTTACCGCATTTGAGCCGCATACAAACACAAACTTAGCTGGTACGCCAACCAGTGCGGCAGTCCAAGCGCTGCCGCGATCAGCATCTTGCAGCATTTGAATTTCATCAATAATCGCGACTTCTACAAGCTTGCTTGGGTTCATCATTTCAATGGTGGATGCGGTATGTTGTGCGCCTTCCATCAAAACACGCTCTTCACCAGTAATTAAATTGCACGGCACACCTGTGGCGACTAAGCGGTCGCGAATTTCCATAGCAAGCAATCGCAAAGGCGCCAGATACACGCCAGATTGGGCGTTTTGTAAGGCAATTAAAGCATTATGCGTTTTGCCAGAATTGGTTGGGCCTAAGTAAAAATGATGATGCCGCTTGAGTGCGCGCGCCAGTGCAAAGCTTTCTACATAAGCATTTTGAGTTAAATATTCATCGGTTAAATTCATACTTTCAAGAATTTAGCTTAAAACGGGTAAAATACCAATACATAAAATTACAGATTAAAAAGCTAATATCAATGCGCATTCAACTCCTACCAGATCAACTTATTAGCCAAATTGCCGCTGGCGAGGTGGTAGAACGTCCAGCTTCTGCGCTTAAAGAGTTGCTGGAGAATAGCTTGGACGCAGGTAGCACTGACATTCAAGTGTCCTTGGTGCAAGGTGGCGTAAAGCAGTTAAGAGTGGCGGATAACGGCGGTGGTATCGCTCAAGATGATTTGGCAATGGCACTAACACGCCATGCCACCAGTAAAATTGCCAGTTTAGAAGATTTGGAATCTGTCGCAAGTTTAGGTTTTAGGGGTGAAGCGCTGGCAAGCATTGCATCAGTTTCACGCACCTTGATTAACAGTCGTTTAGCTGAAAGTAAGCACGCATGGCGCATCACTTCAGATGGCAGTGATATTTCAGCGATTGAGCCAGCAGCGCTGGATGCCGGCACAGTGATTGAGGTCAATGATTTATATTTCAATACACCTGCACGGCGTAAGTTTTTAAAAACTGAAGGCACAGAGTTTGGTCATTGTGAAGCTGCGTTTAATCGCGTTGCGCTATCACGGCCTGATGTGGCATTTATGCTGCAACACAATGGCAGGGCGCTTAGCCGCTATGCTATTAGCGAACCATCAAAAAGATTTGGTGAAGTATTAGGCGCAGATTTCGCCGCCGAAACCATTAGCGTAGATGAATCTGCCGCAGGTTTGCGTTTGTGGGGTGTGGCGGCAAAGCCGACTTTTAACCGGCATAAAAGTGATACGCAATATGTTTACGTCAACGGTCGGTTTGTACGCGATAAACTCATTTCTCACGCCATACGCCAAGCTTATCAAGATGTGTTGCACCACGACCGCCACCCAGCATATGTGCTATTTATTGAGCTAGATCCTAATTTGGTGGATGTTAATGTACATCCAAGCAAAACCGAGGTTAGGTTTAGAGATGGTCAAGCCATTCATCGCTTTATTTTCCATACACTACACAAAGCATTAGCTTCGCCTACCGGCGTTTCTAACGCCACAACCGCTAATCAAGCAGCGTTTAACCCGTTCGCTAGTCAAAACTCCGTTCGTCCTGAGCTTGGTCAAGGACAATATCCCAAATACCAAGCGCAAATCAATTTAAGCGCCACTGAACCGAATCACTTTTATCAAACATTATTTGGCAATAGCGCCAATAGTAGCCAAAACTACCCCAATAACGCTGCCCTGCGAGCCAATAGGGACGGGCTTGCTGACGATGCTATTTTTGCGAATAATTTGCATGAAAATCATGCGGAAAATGACTTTCCGCTAGGGTTTGCCGTCGCGCAAATTCATGGTGTATACGTGTTAGCGCAAAACTCGCTAGGCTTGGTGGTTATCGATATGCATGCCGCGCATGAGCGGATTATGTACGAACAGTTAAAAAATGCATTAGATGGCGAACATGGTTCAAAAACGGTCGCTATGCAGCCTTTGTTAATCCCAGTCAGCTTTACTGCCGATAGATTAGAAGTCGCCACTGTGCAAGAAGCCTTAGCCAGCGATAATGCCAGCCTGCAACAACTTGGTTTTGATATTGCTATATTGTCACCCAGCACATTAGCTGTGCGTGCAGTGCCCACTATGCTGCAAAATGCTGATGCAGTATTGTTGGCGAGAGACGTGCTGCGTGATTTACGTGAATACGGCGCAAGCCGCGCGCTAACAGAACGCAGAAACGAACTGCTAGGCACCATGGCTTGCCATGCCGCCGTGCGAGCCAATCGCAGCCTAACCATCACTGAAATGAACGCTTTACTACGCGATATGGAAGCGACAGAGCGAAGTGGACAATGCAATCATGGCCGTCCTACTTGGTTTCAGGTGAGTTTGGGTGACTTGGATAAGATGTTTATGCGGGGAAAATAGCGTGGATGATTTCTGAAAAGGGCGCGCTCAAAAACTAGCTGCAACACCTAAAGAGGTTAAGGTGTTATTTGCACACCGTTGCTAATGTAGACAAGATAATTTTTTTGCTAACCTTACAAAATTGACAAAGCAAAGCTGAACAAAGCTGCGCATAAAATACACTTGATCTTGCGTACGTAAAAACGTACCATTATCCGATATTAACGACTTAATTAAGGTAATCATCATGCAAACTTTGTCTGCAAGCCATGCCCGCACTAATCTTTATCGCTTGATAGACGAAGCTGCAAGCTCGCACCAACCCGTAGTTATTACTGGTAAGCGTGCTAATGCGGTATTGGTTTCACAGGAAGATTGGTCTGCGATTCAAGAGACTTTGTTTTTAGTGTCTATCCCCAACATGCGCGAATCGGTTCTTGAGGGCATGAATACACCTGCGAGTGAGCTTGCAACGCAGTTAGATTGGTAAGGCAATGGCGCAATATCAACTGCTTTATACCAAAGCAGCACAAAAAGATGCAAAAAACTTGAGTGCCGCAGGTCTTAAAGATAAGGCATTGCTACTTTTAAACCTCATCGCAGAAAATCCCTTTAAAGTCCCACCGCCTTATGAAAAACTGATTGGTGACTTATCTGGCGCGTATTCACGCCGTATCAATATTCAACATCGTTTGCTATATCAAGTGTTAGAAACTGAAAAAATCGTGAAAGTGCTTAGATTATGGACGCATTATGAGTAAGTATTTTGACTAAATCAGAACAGTCGTTTCCTCCTGCCACATTTCTAATGGGCCCAACCGCTAGCGGTAAGACTGGCGCGGCGGTTGCGCTTATGTCTAAGCTGCCCGTTGAAATCATTAGTGTAGATTCTGCGCTGGTGTTTAAAGAGATGAATATCGGTACAGCCAAACCGGAGGCGGAAGTTTTAGAACAAGCGCCGCATCATCTGATTGATATTATCGACCCTACAAGTGCCTATTCTGCGGCTAACTTTAGAAGTGATGCTTTGCGTTTAATGGCGGATATTACTGCTCGCGGTAAAATTCCATTATTGGTTGGTGGCACGATGTTGTATTTCAAAGCGCTTGAGGACGGTTTAAGCGGCTTGCCAGAGGCCGATTCGTCAGTGCGAGCAGCTTTAGATGCTGAAGCGGCGCAAATCGGCTGGCCAGCCATGCATCGCAAACTTGCGGCAATAGACCCAGTAACGGCTGCCAGATTAGAGCCTAATGATACCCAGCGTATTCAGCGCGCTTTAGAGGTTTACCAAATCTCAGGCGAAACCATGTCTAGCTTGTTTGCCAAACAAACCAATGAGGCGCTGCCTTACCGACTACTTAAAATTGCATTGGTGCCTAGCGATAGAAAAGTGCTGCATGACCGCATCGCGTTAAGGTTTGATCAGATGCTGGCGGCAGGTTTTGTGGATGAAGTGCGAGCCCTGATTGCCAAATATCCCACACTTACACCAGAATCTACCGCTATGCGCTGTGTCGGTTATCGGCAAGCTCTGGAGCACTTGGCTGGTGACTATAATGCAGCTGAATTACGCGATAAAGGCATTTTTGCCACGCGCCAACTGGCAAAACGTCAGATGACCTGGCTGCGAGGCATGACGGATATGGTTGAGTTAGACTGTTTGGCTGACAACTTACATGAATTGGTATTGAGCGAAATTATTCGGTTTATTTAACCGCAAAGCGAAAATCTCGGGGGCTTGCCCCCGAGTTGGATAGCTTACAATGGCTGGGTTTGCCATTGTGAGGTATCCAACTGATGGACGTACGGAGAAATACACACCATATATTTAGAATTATGTACCACTTT
>CAINBI010000082.1 GCA_903846555.1 uncultured Pseudomonadota bacterium | reverse complement strand
TCGAATTATTCCCAAATCTTTCATGGTGATCATCTCCTGTTAATCCTGCTCATTAAAAGAGCAGGTAGGTTAATCACTCTGGGTAATTTTAGGCGCGCACTAGTGGCATATTTCGGGTAGTTTTAATTGCGTACCAACAATACTTGGCCATCATGGCGCTATAGCTTGGTATGGCTACCGCAGTTAATATTCCCATAATAGCTACGGTTACCATCATCTCCATAGCGGTAAATCCTTGACAGTATGAGGTGTTGGAAATTATTTTTGGTCCCCTGGCGGCTTTAACACGATTAACACAGATCGTACAAGCTGGCGTTGCAATCGTGGATAAAATGTCGATAATGGCGACCACAATCATCAACTCAGTTAAAGTGGACTCTAGCTGGTTGATCCGTTGGGCTATTGACTGGCTCACGGCTTGGTTTGACAGTATTTTTGCTACTTTTGAACATAGCGCCCCTTTCAACTTAATTTTATTTTGAGTTAAGGTACATATTGCCGTCTATATACAACCGACAAGCGGCAAATCATACCTGATAAGCGGTATAACTTGGGTCTGGAGCGACCTTTTACTCAGAACAATGCGCTTTACGCATATTTTATTTGGGGATGCCGAAAGTTAGCTTAGGCCGCTTCATTATGGGGTAGGCTGCGAGTTCTTTTATCATGCTACATTCGAGTCAGATGGTATTTCTATGCCTGAATATCATGCCTACGAACAACTCAGCTTTACGATATGTTTAACTTTTTAATACGATTAACAACCTAACAAGCGAATTTTGCACAAAAAAAGATGCTCTGCGAGCCCCGTGTCTATTGGCTCACAGGGCATCTTTTTTAGCTCACTTTCCGCTCAAGCCCAGCCTGCTAAATATTCCGTTAAGCTAGGGTTGCATAAAAGCCTGCAAGACTAACGGACTAAAAAAATCTAGGATTAAGTTCTTCTAACTTATCGACAAACGCTACAAACTCAATTTTATGTGTTTTCTCTAGGGTTTTAGCGCGTTCACGCAAGCTGGTCATTCGCAAATTAGCAGACTTACGTTTAAAGCCAAATACGGCGATATTGCCCGGTCGGCCTGTTGGTAGCGTTAATACCTTACCATTAAAGGTTTGTTCTATACGTTGCAAATACACGTCAAACTTTTTGTCACTGCCCCATAAATTTATTACAAAAATGCCGTCGCTGACCAGCGTATTGGCACATTGGTCAAAAAAGTTCTGGCTGCAAAAATTGGGCGGTATGCCGTTGCTGTCAAACGCATCAATCAACAGCACTTCGGCTTGGTCTTCGTGTTCGGCTAAATACACTAATCCATCGCCTTCAATCACTTCTAGCCGTTCATCATTCTCGGGTACATAAAACTGGCTGCGCGCCACTTGAATGATTTTTGGATTAAGCTCAATCACGGTGCTGATAATTTCAGGGCAATAAGCATGCACGTATTTAGTAATAGAGCCGCCGCCCAATCCGATTGACACCATGTTTTTGATTTGATGGTTAAACAGTAAAAAACACATAATGCCGCGTGTATAGGTGAGTTCTAAGGCAAATGGGTCGCTAATCCGCATGGCACTTTGTATGGTGACTGAGCCTAAATGTAGCGAGCGGACTCCGTCACTTTCACTCACATCTACAGCGTCATCGCTGGTGTTAGTTAAGCTACGCATTAAGTGTTTAGCCATGCGAAACATATTAAGTACTAGCTTCTTGGTTATCATCGGTCACGGTTTCGTCTGCAATTGTTATATCAGCGCTAACTTCATCAGCCAAAATCTCATCACTCATGTATTGATCGCTGGCGTATTCAGCGTCGTCAATCACCAGTGCGGTTGCTGGTTCATCTTCCAGCACGCCGATAAATTTGGTGCGCAATTCAATTAACAAGGTGTCGGCTTCCTGCACTTGCAGATTCACCCGCGTGCCAGGTTTTAGCTCTGGCAAGCCATAGACTTTGGTCATGTAAGGAATATTATCTAGCCGCACTAAATTTTCACGCCACACGGTTGCGTGTATCGTTTCAATATTTTCTTGAATCAGGTATTGCAAGCAGCAATAGCGCTCCATACGTGTTTGAAACTCACTATAAGCTTGATAAGTCTGCTCAAAATTACGCATGTGTGTCGTGAGTACATCGCTGTTTGCTGGATATGCGGGTTCTATATTTTGCACTACGCTGATAATTTGACGTTGATTGATTAAATCAACCGCTCTGCGTAACGGCGATGTACTCCAAGCGTACTGTGCCACGCCAAGACCTTGATGTGGCTCTGCTTTGGTGGTCATATACACTTTGCCGCCAGATTGCGCACGATAAAGCCCTGGCACAGCATGCGTTGCCAATAGTGCGCCCCATTGGTTATTGGCCTCTATCATCAACTCGGCAACTAGTTTATCCATAGGCGAACCACGGTGACGACCAACAATGCTAAGCTTGCCATCATTCACATAAAAATTGTAGTCGATTTGTGGCGGTTTGGTCGGGTCGTACTTGCCACGCGCTTTTTCTAAGGACTCCGCTAAATTAAATAAATATAAAAGCTTAGCCCAGTATGGGTGGCCACTATCGGCTTCTAAAGTGGTTTCATTAAAAAATGGTTCTAGCGTGTCGTGGCGCAGATTATCTGCCATTTTCATCAGCTCAACTTTGGTGTCGCGCTGTGTAATCACAAGGTCTGCATTGACGTGTAAATACAACGATAACACTGGCTTGGTATGCCCAGCATCTAGGCTGAATGGCCTAATGGCCAGTTCTGGCAGCATAGTGATTTTATTGCCCGGCATGTAAACCGTGGATAAACGCTGCATGACTTCTTTATCCAACGGGCTATCAGGTGCAATACCTAGTGCTGGTGCGGCAATATGAATACCAACGCGGGTAATGCCATCGGCCAATTGTTTGATTGAAAAAGCATCATCAATCTCAGTGGTGGTGCTGTCATCTATACTAAAAGCCTCAGCATCTGCCATTGGCAAATCAGCTGGAATAGGCGCAACTTCGTAATCTTTAAACGCGGTACCTTTAGCGTAATGTTCACGCAAAAAAGCGCCTAGATGATAACTTTCGGCTGAAGGTATTGCGCCGCAAGATTGTAATAATTTGAGATGACTTAAATGCGTTTGCGCCGAAGCCGCCTCTAACGTTTTGTATTCAAATGCATTTTTATCAGGTTCGTAAAGCAGCATGTCAATTTTTTGCATCAACTCATCAGGCATTACTTGCGATTTGAGTTGCAACACATAGCCTGCCATTTTTTCAGCGAGTAATCGCTTCTTCTCAAGCCCAGCAAGTGCCGCTTTTAAAATGTCGGCAGGCGCGGCTTTATAACGGCCTTTGCCTTTACGATTAAAATACACTGGTGCGCCGTGCAGTTTAAGGGCTATGGCGGCAGCTTCTATAGCGCTAGGTTTGCGACCATAATAATCTTGCGCAAAGGCCTCAAAGCCAAACTCTGGCTCGGCACAGCATTCCCACAAAAAATCCACGTCTAGTGTATTGGCTTCAGCATTGGCGGCATCCATAAACCCAGCTAATAGTGTTTCAAAACGCATTAACACATTACTGGCTTTAACCTTGCTGCGCTTGCCACTGGCCGATTCTATTTGTAAGGAACCCTGCACTTCGGTCATGATGGAGGCAACTTTAAAGCTGCCATCTTCTTCAAAAAATACGTTCATTGTTTACTGACTAATTTTCATATTTAGAATTACGTTTTAATTTAATGATTGAATAATATTGACTATGCCAACAGCAGAACTGATTTTGAGCAAACTGGGCTTTAAAGCATGGCCTCATATATACAGATGGCGTTAATTAAGATGACGTTGATTCGAGCAAATTATTCTGCAGGAAAAGTCGCATCAAACACAATCGAGCAGTATACCAGCCCATTTTACTATTTAGGGGAGGCTTGATCGATAGCGTAGCGTAGTGCAAAAAGTGCTAAAACTGCATCAAGGCTTTTCTAATATCCAATTCATCTAAGCCTTTGCCGATAATGACAATGCGTGAAATCGGCTTTTCTTCACTCCAGCCCTTAAGTAAGGTGGGCGGGTAGGGCGTAAAATGCACCGCATGAATAGCCAATGGTGCTGGCTCATCTGCCGCATGGATAATGCCTTTGAGGCGGAGTAGGTTTTTACCATAAGTTTGGCAAAACCATAATAAATACGGCTTTAATTGCGCCCAGTTAAGTGGGCTAGGCATAATGACAGTGAAGCTCACAATGTCGTTATCGTGCACTTTATGCGCTACGCTTGTTGGTAAAGTGCCTTTAGGCGGCGGGCTTTTTAAAGGTGCGCGTAGCCAGCGTTGCGGCTCTGGCTGTTTAGTTTCACTATCAAATAGCCCCACATCAATCACAAATGCGGGGTCTAGCTCACCGTTAATAATGTTGTGCTGCGATGCCGTTGCGTTAATGCTATTCAGTTTTTCTTGTAAGGCGCTGATTTGCTCGGTGCTGGCTAAGTCTGTTTTAGTCAGCACCAATACATCACCCACTGCGGCCTGCTTTAAGGCTTCACTATTGGCTGAAAGTTGCTGTAAGCCGTACACGCTATCTATTGTTACCACCACCGCATCTAAACGATACACCGATTCAATGACAGGCTCATTCATCAGATTGGCCAAAATTGGGCCTGGGTCGGCCATGCCTGTGGTTTCGATGATCAATCGATTGAATTGTGGAATTGCTTGTAGGGCGCGCTTAAAAAACAAATCGCGCATGGTATCTGCCAGCTCGTTTTTTAAGGTACAACATAGGCAACCTGAGCTTAACAAAACGGTGTTATCGGCAATATGCTCATTTTCAATATTTTGTGTCAAATGACTATTGGCGAACACTTGGTCTAGCCCTGCATCGCCTAGTTCGTTGATAATAATAGCGGTATCACGCATGGCAGGATGGTGCAATAATTGGTTTAGTAGCGTAGTTTTACCACTGCCTAAAAAGCCGGTAAGCAGGGTGACGGGTATACGTTTATCCATGTGAGATTATTCCTAACTTGAATTAATAGAGCGACCCTTGAAGGCTTTTACTTGAGGGCTTGTTGGTGAATTGTTAAGGCTATTTTCTCGAAATTTATCGTAAAACAGATGCCCTAGGAGGCAATACCAGAGCGGCTCTCAGGGCATCTGTTTTTAAGTGTTTCATGAGTACTTGATATGAAACAAGGACCTTAATCTACCGTCTAGTCACCATCAAAAAAATAGCGACATCGTCGCTATTAAAGTGTTACGGTTTTTATCGTGAAGCGTGCAGCTAACTTTAGCTGAAAATAATAACCGTCAGCTACTTGGTATGTTTTTAGAAGGCTGATTAAGCCGTTTTGTGTGATTAATTAAACCATTGGTTGAGCTGTCGAAGCTGTTGATTTCTTCATCACTAGTGAGTAATGGTAGAATTTCCTGAGCAATTTGTTTGCCGTATTCAACGCCCCATTGGTCGTAGCTGTTGATGTTCCAAATGATGCCTTGAACGAATATTTTATGTTCATATAAAGCAATAATCTTACCTAGTGTATTGGGTGTAAGTTTATCGAACATAATTGAAGTGCTAGGGCGGTTGCCTTCAAATGTTTTGTGCGGCAATAAATTCTCTAGCGCTTCACCACTCATGCCCTGATTTTCAAGCTCAACGCGTGCTTGCTCTTTGGTTTTACCTAACATCAGTGATTGTGTTTGCGCTAAGAAGTTAGCGAGCAAAATTTTGTGATGTGCATAACCATTTTTACCAATAGCGTAGTGGCTATGTACGGGCATTAAAAAATCCGCAGGCACAATTTGTGTGCCTTGATGTATCAGTTGATAAAAAGCATGCTGACCATTAGTACCTGCTTCGCCCCAAATCACTGGACCTGTTTTATATTGAACGCGCTGACCATCACGACAAATAAACTTGCCGTTACTTTCCATGTCGGCCTGTTGTAGATAAGCGGCAAACCGCGACATACCTTGGTCGTAAGGTAAAATAACATTGGTATCTACATGAAAAAAGTTGTTATACCAAACGCCAATCAACGCCATAATCACTGGCATGTTTTGCTCTAATGGGGTGGTTCTAAAATGGTTATCCATTTCGTGGGCGCCAGTGAGCAATGCTTCAAAGTGATCCATGCCTACATACAATGCAATCGATAAACCAATGGCAGACCAAAGTGAATAACGACCACCGACCCAATCCCAAAATGCAAACATATTAGCGGTATCAATACCAAAATCTTGCACCGCTTTTGCATTAGTTGAAAGTGCGACAAAATGTTTTGCAACTTGAGCCTTGTCTTTCGCCGCAGCTAAAAACCAAGTACGTGCAGAAAGCGCATTGGTCATGGTTTCTTGCGTAGTGAAAGTTTTAGAAGCCGCGATAAACAGCGTTGTTTCTGGGTTGCAAACTTCGAGCGCGCGCATTAAATGCGCACCATCAATGTTGGATACAAAATGCACTTCTAAGTCTGGTCCAGCATATGGTTTTAGTGCGTCGCAGACCATGACAGGGCCTAAATCAGAGCCGCCGATGCCAATGTTGACGATGTCAGTAATGCGCTTGCCAGTATAGCCTAACCAGCTGCCGTTACGCACTTTTTCTGAAAATTCACGCATCTGTGCTAACACGGCATTGACTTCTGGCATGACATCTTTGCCATCAACCACTACTGGTGTATTTGCACGGTTACGCAAGGCGGTATGCAACACTGCGCGGTTCTCGGTAATGTTGATTTTTTCACCAGAAAACATGCGATCGCGCCAGCTTTCGATATTCACTTCTCGTGCCATTTGCATGAGCAAAGGCATCGTTTCGTCAGTAATGCGATGCTTAGAGTAGTCCAATAACAAATCATCAAACATGAGGCTGAATTTATTAAAACGATCTGGATCTTTTGCAAATAAATCACGCATGTGTGTCGCAATGATTTTTTCTTGATGCAGGCAAAGTTTTTGCCATACTGGTAATTCAGTTAACGTAGCCATTTAGGTAATAGTGCTTTATTAAGTTATTTTAATTGTAAAACGATACCCGCCAAAGGTGGCAAAGTTATTACAAGCGATTGATTATGATGCATCCATGCAATATTTTCAGTGTGCAATTCTGGCCCGTTGCCGCAATTGCCGCCGCCATAACAGGCAGCATCGCTGTTAAATATTTCATGGTAATGGCCTGCTTGCGGTACGCCAATTCTATATTGATTGCGTAACACAGGCGTGAAGTTCAGCACTATTATAACAAAACTATTGTCCAAGCCGCGTCTAATGAAGCTGACAATCGATTGTTCGGTATCGTGGCAGTCAATCCACTCAAATCCTTGGTGTTCAAAATCAAGGCTATGCAGTGCATTTGTATTTTTATAAAGATTATTTAAATCGGTGGTGGCAAGCTTAACGCCTTGATGCCACGCATGGCCTTCGTATTCATTGCCAAGCAAATGCCAATCCAAGCTACTGTTCACATTCCACTCGCGACCTTGGCCAAATTCATTGCCCATAAAGTTGAGCTTTTTGCCTGGTGCAGTCATTTGGTAGGTGGTTAATAATCGCAGATTTGCAAATTTTTGCCATGTATCACCTGGCATTTTGTCGAGTATGGAATGTTTTCCGTGTACGACTTCATCATGCGAAAACGGCAACACGAAATTTTCAGAATAGGCGTAAAGCTGACCAAAAGTAAGCATGTCATGGTAATAACGTCTGTGTACTGGGTCGTTTTCGATGTACGAAAGCGTGTCATTCATCCAGCCCATATTCCATTTCATACTAAAACCTAAGCCACCCAAATAAACCGGGCGAGATACGCCCGGCCAAGCGGTAGATTCTTCGGCAATGGTCAGCACACCAGGAAAGTCTTCGCCAACCATAACGTTAAATTGTTTCAGAAAATCAATGACATCCAGATTTTCACGCCCACCAAATTTATTGGGCAGCCATTCACCGGCTTTGCGTGAGTAATCAAGGTAAAGCATAGAGGCTACCGCATCGACACGAAAGCCATCAATGTGAAATTCAGCAAGCCAATAATGCGCGTTAGCCATTAAAAAGTTACGTACTTCATTTCGGCCATAGTTAAATATATAAGTACCCCAGTCCTGATGTTCACCTAAACGCGGGTCTTCATGTTCATACAGGGCAGTGCCATCGAAGCGCGCTAATGCCCAGTCATCTTTTGGGAAATGACCTGGCACCCAATCTAAAATCACACCAATATTGGCTTGGTGAAAGGCGTCAATTAAAAAGCGCAAATCGTCGGGTGAGCCAAATCTGTTGGTCACGCCAAAATAGCCCGTGGTTTGGTAGCCCCATGATTCCGTCAGCGGATGCTCTGAAATAGGCATTAATTCAATGTGCGTATAGCCCATTTCTGCGACATATGGCACCAGCGTTTTTGCCATCTCGCGATACGTTAAGAAATGCCCCTTGTCATTACGCTGCCAAGAGCCCAAGTGGACTTCGTAGCAGTTAAAGGGTGTATGTAACCAGTCATTTTTTTTGCGGGATTCTAACCAATGTTTATCTTCCCACTGATGATAGCTTTTACTGATTTTTGCTGCAGTACCTGGGCGCTGTTCAAATTCTAAGCCGTAAGGATCAGTTTTCACTAAAACGGCACCAGAGTGACGATTGCGAATTTCAAATTTATAGGTGTCGCTGGTGGTGAGGTGTGGAATGAAAATGTCCCACACACCACTGGCACCATGAGCACGCATAGAATGAACTCTGCCGTCCCAGCCATTAAAACTACCAGTGACGCTCACGCGCTCTGCATTTGGCGCCCATACTGCAAATCGAACACCTTCAACATCATCTTGCGTGATGCTTTGAGCACCCAATGTTTTGTAGGCTTGCTTTAAACGGCCTTCAGCAAATAAATACAACTCATCTTGGCTAATGCTAGATCCGAATGTATAGGGGTCATAAGTTTCATAGCTACTGCCAGTACACTCTATTTTGAGTAAACAAGGAGTTTTAAGTGCCTTTTTACCCTGCCATTCAAATAAACCATCTCCGTGTGTTTTTTCGAGCTTAGCCCATGTTCTGGAAGTTTTAACCCAGACATCTGTTGCGCTAGGTAAAAATGTTCGATACACGAAGCTATCGCCAGATGCATGTAAGCCTAAATAGCTAAATGGGTCATGGTGTTTAGCTTCTAAAATCAGACTGAGGGAATGTAACAATGCCTTATTTGTATGGCCTAATAATTCACTAGGGCTCACATTGGTGGTCACGTCCGTTTGTAATGGCGTTACTGTAGATTTTACCAAGATACACTTCCTCTTAATTTTTCTAAGAAATATTTTATATATTTAGCTTTATTAACTAGATTATAGTGCTTTAAGCTGATTATAATGTACCTTAAATACAGTTAAACGCAAATTTAAACTAGTTGGCCCAGCTAGTTAAAGTGTATCAATAATCAAACTTCAGGAGGGCATCATGCCGCAAGACCAGCATTCAGATCGTTTTATTAGTACATTAACCAAAAATACCGCTGCTATTATTCTTGCCGGTGGTCGCGGTAGTCGTTTGAAAAATTTAACTGATTGGCGCGCTAAGCCTGCGGTGCAATTTGGCGGTAAATTCCGAATCATTGATTTCCCGCTGTCTAATTGCGTTAACTCTGGCATCAGACGTATTAACGTTGCCACGCAATATAAAGCACAAAGTTTGATTCAACATATTCAGCGTGGTTGGGGCTTTCTACGTGGTGAGTTCAACGAGTATGTCAATATTATTCCTGCTCAACAACGAATTTCTGAAGACTGGTATAAAGGCACTGCTGATGCGGTTTACCAAAATTTAGATTTATTGCGTGAAGGTGGCGGTGAGTACATTTTAATTTTGGCAGGCGATCATATCTACAAAATGGATTACGGTCAGATGCTGGCAACACACGTCATCAGTAATGCTGACATGACAGTGGCCTGTATCAACGTACCTTTGGAAGATGCTAAAGGCTTTGGTGTGCTTGCGGTGGATGATACGGACCGTGTGATTGAGTTTGCTGAAAAACCAATACATCCTAAACACATGCCAGGCGATACGACTAAAGCGTTTGCCAGCATGGGGATTTACGTATTTAACGCTAAATTCCTGTACGAACAGCTTATTCGCGACGCAGGCGACCCAAAATCCAGTCATGATTTTGGTGCAGATATTATTCCGTACATCATCAAAAAATATAAAATTCAAGCACATCGCTTTACTGACAGCTGTGTAGGTGCACGAAATGGCAACTATTACTGGCGCGATGTGGGTACGATAGATGCCTACTGGGAAGCTAATATGGAATTGACTAAAGTGATTCCTGAACTTAATTTGTATGACAGAGACTGGCCTATCTGGACCTATCAAGAGCAATTACCACCTGCAAAGTTTGTATTTCAGGATGACGGGCGAACTGGCATGGCAACAGATTCATTGGTATCGGGTGGTTGCTTAATCAGTGGTTCCAGTATCGCCAATTCTGTTCTATTTTCGGATGTGCGTGTGCATAGTTATTGCAATGTTGAAGGCTCAGTGATCTTGCCAAAAGTAACGGTTAATCGCCATGTTGTGCTTAAGAATGTAGTGATTGATCGTGGCTGTAATATTCCAGAAGGCATGCAGATTGGGGTGGATTTGGCTTTAGATGCTAAACGTTTTTATGTGTCAGAAAAAGGTATTACCTTGGTCACGCCTGATATGTTGGGTCAGGATTTATATAGAGTGGTTTAGCCAAGTTACTCGGTAGCCCTAATTTTTCTGAGTTTTAAGTCAAATAGTTATTAATTTTTATTGTTAAGGTTTGCATTCTAAGTGAAGTCTAATCGCCCTAAGTTACATCTTAATCTTTACTGGCACATGCATCAGCCAGATTACCGTGATATTGTCACTAATGAATATGTGTTGCCTTGGACATATTTGCATGCCATTAAAGATTATAGTGATATGGCCTTTCATCTTGAAGCCAACCCCGCTGCACGCGTCAGTTTTAACTTTGTGCCAATTTTGTTGGAGCAGCTTGAAGATTACAGTGAGCAATTCAGGCTGAATCATATTCGTGACCCATTATTGGCGCTATTAGTTGAAGCTGATTTAGCTGATATTAGCCACGAACAGTGTCATTTGATTGTGCAAAGCTGCTTCAAAAGCCATCACGAAAAAATGCTGAGTCCTTTTCCGCATTATCAGCGCCTGCTGCAAATATATCGGCTACTAGAAACAATGGCGTGTAATGATGAATTTCATTACTTAACCGCGCAATATAAAGCAGATTTATTGGTTTGGTATCATTTGGCTTGGTGTGGTGAAAGTTTGCGCCGTGATAGTAAAGTGGTGCAGGCGCTTATGGCCAAAGGCGTGCTGTTTACGCTAGAGGAAAGGCAGCAGCTTTTTAGCGTGATTGCTGAAACGGTTAGCCAGTTAATTCCACGGTATAAATCTTTGATGGACAGTCAGCAAATCGAGATTTCTACAACGCCTTACTATCACCCGATATTACCTTTGCTACTGGATTTTAAATCGACTCTAGATGCAATGCCCGACGCTCCCTTGCCTGAAAATGCAGAGTATACGGGCGGTCAAAAGCGCGCTATTGCGCATGTGGTCTCTGCCAAAAAATCGCATGCCTTACGTTTTGGTGAAGAGCCGCGCGGCATGTGGCCTGCTGAAGGTGGGGTTTCTCATGAGGCATTATCGTTAATGGCCGAGCATGGCGTTGAGTGGGCCGCAACGGGGCAGGCGGTGTTAGCCAATAGCTTAGTGAAATCACAATTAAGCGCCGATAATAAAGATGAATATTTATATCAGCCGTATCGTGTCACTAACGGTAAAAATGATATTTTATGTTTTTTTAGAGACGATCAACTCTCAGATAAAATTGGTTTTGAATATGCAAAAATGAATGCAGCTGATGCTGTGATTGATTTTATTCAAACACTGGAGCGCATTCAACAAGCCAATGACTCTGACAGCAAGCAAGCCAAAATAGTCAGCGTGATCTTAGATGGTGAAAATGCTTGGGAATACTATCCGTACAATGGATATTATTTTTTAAGTGAACTTTACGCAGCGTTATCTAGTCATCCTGACATTAAAATGACGACTTTTAGCGATATTGTTGATTTATATCAATCAAGAGAATACAAGCGTCATGGATTATCTGCCCCCGTATTGCCTCAGGTAGCCGCCGGCAGTTGGGTGTATGGCACTTTTAGCACCTGGATAGGTAGTAAAGACAAAAATTTAGCATGGGATTTACTCTGCGAGGCGAAGAGAGCTTACGACGAAGTCTTATCTAAAACTGATTTAGAGGCACGTCAGCTAGCAGCTTGTGAGCGGCAACTGGCAATTTGCGAAGGTTCTGACTGGTTTTGGTGGTTTGGTGATTACAATTCATCCGATAGTGTAGCGAGTTTTGACCAGCTTTATCGACGTAATCTTATTAACTTATATACCTTGTTGCAACAACCAGTGCCCGCAGTATTGCATATCTCTATTAGTGCTGGTGGGGGTAATGCTGATAATGCCGGTACTATGCGGCGAGGACAAGAATAGCCGTAAATATAGCCTTAGATTTGACTCCTAATAATTTCAAATAACATCTTTTTTCAAACTAGGCTTTAAATGACTTTGCACCAAAATTCATCACTATTCAATCAACGCCATACAGGCGTTCTGTTACATATAAGCTCGCTACCAAGCGTTAATTACGTGGGAGATTTGGGCGCGGAGGCTTTTCATTTCGTGGATTTTTTACATGAGATAGGCGCTAGTGTTTGGCAAACACTGCCAATTAATATGACGCATGCAGATAATTCACCTTATCAATGTTTATCCGCACATGCAGGTAATCCTGATTTTATTAGCTTAGAAGCTTTGCAGACTCAGGGATTATTAAGCAAAGACGATTTAACTGGTTTAATCACCAGTAAAACGCACTTAATTGCCAAAGCCTATGAGGCTTTTTCGCAATCTGAAGATAAAAAGCAGCTACAATTTTTTACTAAATTTTGTAAAAAACATGCACATTGGCTTAAAGATTTCGCCTTATTTTTAGCGCTGCGCAATAAGTTTAATCAGGTCGGCTGGCAATATTGGCCAGAGAATTATAAAAATAGAGATGCAAAAGCACTTAAGCTTGCAAGCAAGGAGCTTGCTCAAGATATTGCCGTCATTCAATTTACGCAGTTTATATTTTTTAGCCAATGGTTAAACCTTAAAGCTTATGCTGCGACTAAAAGCGTGTACCTATTTGGCGATATTCCTATTTTTGTGGCTTACGATAGCGCTGAAGTTTGGGCGCAGCCGCATTTTTTTAAGCTGGATTCCGATAAAAATATGGATGTGGTCGCTGGTGTGCCGCCAGATTATTTTTCTGAAACAGGTCAGCGTTGGGGTAATCCGCATTACAACTGGGATGCAATGGCCGCAGAAAATTATGCGTGGTGGGTTTCTCGCATGGCGACGCAAAGCGAGTTGTTTAGTATTGTGCGCATTGATCACTTTAGAGGCTTGGAAGCCGCATGGGAAATTCCAGCAAACAAGGACACGGCGATCAATGGAGAATGGGTTTTAGCACCAGGAGATGCCTTGCTAGCGGCTATTACTGAGGCGCTACCAACTATTTGTTTAGTTGCTGAAGATCTAGGAATTATTACTGACGAAGTGGATGCTTTAAGAAATAAATACAATTTACCTGGCATGAAGATTTTGCAATTTGCCTTTAGCGGAACAGAAGATAATCCATATTTACCGCATCATATAGAAGAAAATAGCGTGGTTTATACTGGTACGCATGATAATGACACTACCGTTGGTTGGTATAACGCCTTAGATGAGCAGCAACGCGAGCATGTGCAAGCCTATCTGCAAACATATTATTCAGAATCACATGCGCTTGTGATGCCGCAAGATTTAATCGACATGGCGCTTGACTGTAAAGCTAATTTGGCCATTATTCCCATGCAAGATATATTGGCGCTGGATTCTAGTCACCGCATGAATACGCCAGGCACGTCATCGGGCAATTGGCATTGGCGTTTTAACTGGCAACAGTTGAGTAGTGAGCAGCAGGCCTATATCAAATCAGCTATTGCTTGCACGGAGCGGCACTAGCGCAATGACTAAGTTGATTGGTATTGATGTTGGTGGCACCAATTTACGTCTAGGCGTATTAGATGATGGCTTAGTCATAGACGATATGCGCTTTCAGGCCAACTTTTCAGACATTTGTAAAAATAATACTACAGATATTGCGTGGCATAAAATCTTAGAAGTCACGGCCAGTGCCATTAAGGTGATGCTTAAAAAACACCCAGATGTGGGCGCTATAGGCATCGGCTTTCCTGGGTTTATAGACCCAAATACACAGCAAATATTGCAGTCACCAAACCTGCCGGGCTTATTGAACGCTGATTTGAGCGGTGATTTATCGCGAATGGTTGGTTTGCCTGTGATTGTAGAAAATGATGCTTTGGTTGCCGCTTACGGTGAATTTTGTAGTTTAGAATTCGCAGATAAGAACTTGATTTATGTCGGCTTGGGCACTGGCGTGGGTGGCGGTTTAATATTAAATGGTCAGCCATTTGGCGGTCAGCATGGTATGGCGATGGAAATTGGCCACATGATTACTGTGCCAGATGGTCGATTATGTGGTTGTGGGAATAATGGCTGTATGGAGCAGTATGCCTCAGCTACGGGCGTTTCACACAGTTATCAAAACTTCACGGGCAAGATTTTCACCGCTGATGCGATTGCAACTTTAGCTAGGGCAGGCGATGTCGATGCGATTAAAGCCTATGAAATTGCGGGCTTGAATTTAGCCTCGGCAATGGCAAACATTATTAAAGTGCTAGATATTCGGCAGATTTTGATAGGTGGCGGCATGAGCCAAGCTTGGGATTTAATGGCACACACTTTTCAAGCGACACTTAGCAAAGCGCTAATTCCAGTCTTGCGTGGTCAAGTTAAGGTTGAAATTTCAAACACTGGCGACCAAGCCGGCATAATAGGCGCGGCGCTTTTGTCCCTACACAGTCAAAGCCAAAATACATAGTAGCTTTGCTACTCGTAGCTACTGATGTTATTACCTGAAAATATGATAATTCAAGGCGAAAGCGCCTAATATTCATCAAAAAGAGATGCTCTGGCAGCCCCGTCCCTATTGGCTCGCAGGGCAGCTATTTTATGATTTTCAGCCTGATTGGATAGTTGCTAAACTCCCCATCACTGAATGCGCCTATAAAAATACCATTTGATTAGCACTACGCTTTTGTCTATAATCCCGCGCTTGCTTGGTAAGCTTATCAAGTAAGTAACATTTAACCTTGTCACACTACAGTTTGTATTTTAAATACATTCATATATTTAAAGTTTGTTAAATATATTGTAGGTGGCTTTAATCCAAAAGGAGTATTAATGAGACATTATGAACTAGTGTTTATCGTCCATCCGGACCAAAGTGAACAAGTACCAGCAATGATTGAGCGTTATCGCACACTTATCGCTGAAAGCGGCGGTGCGGTGCATCGTTTAGAAGACTGGGGTCGTCGTCAACTTGCTTACCCAATCCAAAAAATCCACAAAGCACATTACGTGTTAATGAACATTGAATGTAACCTTGAAGTGTTGGCTGAGCTTGAGTATAGCTTCAAATTTAATGATGCAGTTTTGCGTCATTTAATGATGTCTACTAAAACTGCCGTAACTGCACCATCACCAATGATGAAAGAAGAGAAATCTAGATCAGTGTTGAGCAAAGACGGAGCGCCAGCAGCGCCAGTAGTAGCAATAGCTGTTACTACAGAGGTTGCAGCAGCTTAAGTTTCATCAGTAAAACCAATTGAATAATCTGGTGTTGAAAGCGGAAGTTGTGCACATTGAGCCACTTCGTTACACACCAGCAGGCATACCGTTATTAAGTGTTAGTTTGCGTCATGTTTCAGAGCAATTTGAAGCAGGCATGAAGCGCAAGGTTGAATGTGAAGTGAATGCAGTTGCCCTAGGTGATTTAGCATTGATGGCCATTAAGTTAGGCACGAATATTCAAGCGACAGGTTTTTTAGCCAAGCGCAGCCTTAAAAGCACGCAACTGGTAATGCACATTAATCATATTGAGTTTATATAAATAATTAAGAGTTTAGGAGTTCCAGATGGCAAGAGAAATGTATAAACGCCGCCGCTACTGCCGTTTTTCAGCAGAAGGCATCAAAGAAGTTGATTATAAAGATGTTGATCTATTAAAAGATTTCATCTCAGAAAATGCAAAGATCATTCCAGCGCGTATGACGGGCACAAAAGCACGTTATCAACGCCAATTAACGTCTGCAGTTAAACGCGCACGTTTCTTAGCTTTGCTTCCATTCACTGACAAACACCAATAATCGGAGGCAACCATGCAAATTATTTTATTAGAAAAAGTGGGTAACCTAGGCGGTTTAGGTGACATCGTTAAAGTTAAAGATGGTTACGGCCGTAACTTTTTAATTCCTCAAGGCAAAGCTAAACGCGCTACTGAAGCGAACAAAGCAGAAATTGCAGCTCGCCGCGTTGAATTAGAAAAACAACAAGTTGCAATTTTAGCGGCTGCGCAAGCACGCGGTGAAAAATTAGCTTCATTCATTGTTACTGTTGCTCAAAAAGCAGGTGTTGATGGTCGTTTATTCGGTTCAGTGACTAACGGTGATATTGCGGATGCATTGATTGCACAAGGTTTTGAAATCACTAAAGCACTTGTACGTATGCCTACTGGCCCATTAAAAACAATTGGTGACCATTCAGTTACAGTTGCGTTGCATCACGATGTTGTTGTCGATATTACAGTAACAGTGGTTGGTGAAGCATAAGGTTAAAAAGTATAGTCCAGGTTCGCCTAGATAAATTCTTGGTAACATCATAAAAAGGCTACTTCGGTAGCCTTTTTTTATTGGCGTCGTCCTGTCTTGGGTATTGTGAGGAAAAGTCGCATTAAAATGCGGTAGATTATGGCTAACATTGCCTATATTGACCAAAAAAATGAACAAACCTCTGTATAAATTGTAAATACCATCCTGTCGTCGTCAAAAAAGAAATTTGAATTTATAGCAGTGCCCTAAAGTTTTAATAGGATATGCCGATAACGTTTGTAATTAGAGTTGTTATTTCAATCGCATATTGATTGTTAAAAATGACTGTATAGACATTTAAACTTTACTTGGAATATATGATGACTATATTTTCACTCACTGAAGGTTATAGCAATGTAACTAATGTTATGGGCTATTCAACAAATTCAATCAAGTATACTGAGTCATGATTGCAGTATAACGATGCTATTACATAACAGAACTAGGCTAACGCCACGCCCGCTGTTTATTGCGGGCTTTCTGTTATTAGGTTCCCTGCTGCTATCAGCGTTAGCGTTACCACCTGTCTTTGCCGAAAGTACCGATGAAAAAAACTTACCCGAGTTAGGTAACCCTGCAGCTAACACTGGCTCAGTACAACCGAACATCAACGCCCAGGGCGCAGGCTTTACTTACCAGGATAATATCGATGGCAAGCAGATCATCATTACCCCGCAATACAATCAACAAAATGGCGCCGCCATTGGTGGCAGTCTAGCAGGCGCACTGACTAAAAACATGGCGGTCGGTGTATTGCTGTCTGTCGGTTCTGACAAGAACGAATGGTTACTGAATACTGGCTTTGACTTAACCAGCAATCAACGCTTTATCTTCTCCCTTGGGCAACTCCGCCAAAAGCTGGACTTTAACTTCATCTCTGGTACTCAAAAGACTACAGTCAGACAAGATAACATTGCTGGTAGCTACCAATATTTCTTAGGGAAAGATTGGCTCAATGCCGCTGAGGTGAATGCCTATCTTAGTAATACAGGCAGCATTACGCTAGGGGATAAAACCTACTTTACGGATAAGACGGATTTGTATGAATTATGGAGTGACCCAAGGCGTATTGCGGGTGGTCGTGTGAGCGGTGTGCAAGGTCGCTTGGTCTTTACCCCAACATCTAAAATGACTATTAAGGTGGGCTTAGGGGCAGAGCGTCTTACTTACGATTATTTAACTGGCAATGAATCCAGCTCTCGTGCTACGGGGAGTGCTGAGTTAGTGCAGCGCTTAGATAATGGCTTTAACTTCCGCGCTTCTGCAAATGCAGCTGCTTCACAGAATCGTTATGCTTTAGGCCTAGGCAAAAGCTTCAAGGGTGGCTCGCAACTAGGACTGGATGTGGCGACCATCCAAGGACGTGATAATACCTTTAATGACAACCAAGTCATGCTAAGTTATACCCAAAGCTTGGGTGGTAACGCCAGCGCCTATGGCGGCAGTTCAGTAGGGATGAATAACCCAGCACTCAATAACCTGGATGCCGCAGCTGCGCCAATGAACCAAGCATCAGCCAACACAGCAGCCCCTAACTCAACGGTCACTAACTGGGCAAGTTCCTTAGTGGATCAAGTGTCACGACGTCCTAGCTTCTTACCGGCACAAGTAATTGCTAAAGTGGATACGACAGCAACACCAACCAGACTCATTGCCATTGATAAAACAGCCGTGCCAACAGGCAGTAGCATAGACACCGCCACAGGGGTGATTACCGCCCCCACAGGAACGCCAGTATCTGGTATTGCAGGGGTGACTAAGAATGCCGTGGCCTTCACTAACGCAGGTCAGTTTGCACTTTCTGCTACTGGGCTTCTTGTCGTCAACCCTAAGCTCATTACACAACCAGCAGTGGGTGTGACGGATACTTATGTAGTCACTATGAATAATAGCTCAGGTGGCGGGACTACTTTAGCCACGGTGGTCGTTTCCCATGGCTCAGTGAAGATTGATAGCATCGTGATGAGTAGCGGAATTATTACACCGACCTTAAGCGGCTTTAGCTTAAGTG
>CAINBI010000081.1 GCA_903846555.1 uncultured Pseudomonadota bacterium | reverse complement strand
TTATTTTTTGACCGGTTTGAGCTAGATATTAAGCAGAGCGTCAATCGACCAATTACCACGCGCGACAACACGATAGAACCAGCATGGCTGGCACGCCCGACTTTTGCCGGAGAAGATGGCGCACAACTGGTGTTTAGCCGCTTTGGCGACCCTGAACAATCAGGCTTTTTAATGGATACCAGAAGAGTAGGCTATCGACTGCATGATGGTGCACTTGAATTGCTGATTTGGCCGTCGTTAGATGTTGCGCCAGCATCCAAGCCTGAGGTATTTAAAGTGCTGCCGCATGTCGCTCAAATTGCATTCAGCTATTTAGCTGAAGATGGGCGCTGGCTTAATGTTTGGCCAGTAGTGACGGCGGGTTCGCAGCAAAATTGCCAGCCCATCGCATGAATTTCAGGACCGCCTAAAACGGCAATCATCGCGGTTGCTGCGCTTGGAGGGTGAAGGCATTGTAACCAATACATCCAAAAAAATGATAATGAAACCGCCGTTGCGGTCGCAAGCGCAGGATTATGTAGCTACATATGCTCATCATGTACTACGCCTCCCGTTAAATCCACCATATCAGAGGTCACCTTATCGAAGGGCAATACCTTACCACCAAATTCTTTAGCAAAATTATCGGCATCCTGCTGGCGAGTGAATGCCGCTAAAGTTGGACCCATTGAGCCAGTTTTTTTGCTACCTAGCACATAAAATGCCTGCTTAGCATCTACCCAGTTGCCCTGCGGTTTTTCCCAATTAGCTTTACCCATATCTTGGGTAAAAATTCCTGTAATACGTTTTTTCTGTTCTGGGTTTAAGTAACTGGAGAACATTTCTACGGTATCGCAGAAATAGTCAGGTTCACCAGTCACATAGTGAATTTGTGCTTTAGGTCCAGGGAAATCTGCTAAAGTCATGCCATCTAGTGAGCAGGATGTTCCGGTGGTAATCTCTAGCGCAGTTACTGGGGCAGTAGGTTTATTGCAAGCAGTAAGAACTGCTAGAAAGATTAACGGCAAGGTCCAGCGAGTCAACGTGGCATGATTCATTTAAATCTCCATAAAGCAATAGTTAAGGGCATGATAATCCAAGCGAGCATCATAGAACCTAGCAGCCATGGGCTGGACAAGCTGACTGGAAATACCGTGGCCAGTCCATAAAACACTTTGAGGTCTTCTGTATTGAATATATTAAGAATGCGAAAGATGTCCGCCGGATTAAGTAGCAGTAGTAATGGAAATAGCGCATCGCCAAAAGTTCCGCCTGACAGCACTAGCACACCTAGCAAGATTAAATCATAGACCAGCACAAACAAGAACCATACTGAAATGGCTGCACCACTAGCGCGAGCACGGTCTTTAGATATCACGGATACCATGACTGCCAAGCTAAGAAAGACCATGCCTAATAAAATAGCACTGACCATGAATCCTGCGTAGTGATAAAGCGCGTCTATATTAATTTGATAAGCCAAGAGCAAGCCAACTAGACCAAAGCCTGCCAGCGTTGCGCTTGCAAGTGCAGCAGAAAGCCCAAGATACTTTCCGAGCAGAAGCTCTAAGCGGGTGATAGGCATTGATAATAACAAGTCTAGTGAGCCTCGTTCACGCTCACCTACGATGGCATCATAACCAAGAATTAAAGCGATGAGTGGAATAAGGTAAATAACTAAGCTCACTAAGCTGGCAATGGTCACTTCAATATTGCGTAACCCCACTTCCCCCTGCTGCGCTGAGCCGAAGTAGGCTATTGCTAGCGCAAAAGCGGTGAAGATAATAGCCACAGCGATCACCCATCGGTTGCGGATGCGGTCGCGGAATTCTTTGGCAGCAATGATTTTAATTTGTGATATTTCAATGTTAAACATGATTCAGTCCTTAACCTGCATATCCGAGAAATACATCTTCTAGTGTAGGTTCTTTAACAACAACATCTTCCAAAGCATCGCCCAGCGCGCCAAGGCGGCGTACTACTTCCATCTTGTACGAGCGATGGCAGTGTAGCGTGGCAGTGTGATCTCCAATGATTAGCGCTTCAAGCACAACGCCCTGCAATGCCTGTCTTAACAGGTCGGATGCACATCGATGCTTTATATTGATGATTAATGGCAGATTAACAGACTCTCTAAGCTCTTGTACGGTACCTGAGGCATGGAGCTTTCCTGACTTTAATACGGCCAAACGTTGCACACGCTCCTGAATTTCAGAAAGAATGTGTGAGGTGATAACCACTGTTACGCCCTGCGCATTAAGATCATGCAGAATAGAATAAAACTCGCGGATTGCTTCTGGATCAAGTCCTGTAGTCGGTTCATCAAGGAATAATAGGCGTGGCTTGCCTAATAGCGCTTGAGCAAATCCTAGTCGCTGGCGCATTCCTTTAGAATAACCGTCGACGCGGCGATAAGCTGCATGCGCTAAACCAACTTTCTCAAGCAATGGCAAACAGGTGTCGCGCTCACAGCCTTTGAGTGCGGCAAAGAATTGTAGCGTTTCTAAGCCAGTCAAATTGTCGTAAAAGACCACGTTTTCTGGCAGATAGCCAATAGAGCGTCTTAATTCGCGGAACGCGCTGCCATGCACTGGGGTGCCGTTGATATAAATCTCACCAGAGGTCGGTGGAATCAGCCCCAGCATCATTTTAAATAAGGTACTCTTGCCTGCGCCATTGTGGCCGATTAAGCCCAAAGTTTCGCCTTTTTGAACGGTCAGCGTAATACCATCTACGGCCAACACTTCACCGTAGTACTTGAATACATTTTTGACCTCAATGACGTTGTTTTTCAAGCCAAGAACTCCAGTTTTTGTTAAATGGCGACATGCGTGGGTGTTGGTCGACAATGCTCGTCGCACGCAGTAACGGAAATTGCCTAGCGACTAATCGCAAGGTTTGTACTGCAGGGCTATTCAGTAGCAGTTTGGCCGCAGGATATTTCCAAGTAAGGAGATCCACTAAATCATTGGCTTCATAAGGTACATCACCAATACCATCACCATTACGATCCCATCCGACATAATTGCTCCAATAATTACCCGACTTAACGCCCCAGTATTCATCCTTGCTAGCCACATATTTAATCTGCTCACGATTGTTAATAAGGTCATTAGCTTCAACCTCATTGTGAATGGAGCCTGCCCACAGATGCACCCCAACCCGATTAGCGATTATCAAGTTGTTCTGCAATGTATTATATTCGGCATCGTAAATAAAAAATCCACGGCCATTGCCTGCCACAATATTGTTCTCGATCACAGAGTCTGTAATAGTGCGTAGCATAATGCCATGATCAGAGTTACCCCAAGCACGGTTGTTGCGTACAGTTTGATTACGGACTTCCATCAGCGCCAAGCCACCACGATTAAGGTAAGACTCGTTATTTTCCCACACGTTGTAGTTCGAGTTCATGTAATGCGTGCCATAACGCAGGTGATGCAAGCGATTGTCACGGAATAGTGCGTGATCGGAAACGTCGACATAAATACCGTCACGCGTGTAACTAATATGATTGGCTATGATTTTTGCACCGCTACTATTGTAAAGTTGTATGCCATTGCCACGTTGCGCTGAGGCTAAATCACGCATGCCAGTGATATTGTTATTAATCACCTGAATGTCTTTCACCTTCTCAATCCATAAGCCAAATAAAGTGTAATTAATCACGTTATCACGAACGATGGCGCGGTCACCGCCTGGTTCTAGGTAGATGCCAGCATTCTGCGCCGTCAGGTCAGCACCGCTGTTACTGATAATGAAGCCTTCAATAATCACATCTGGAGATTTGATGCGGATGACATCACCTGTATTTTCGCCGTCAAGCGTGGGCTTATTCAAACCCTTGAGATGTAGCGGTTTAGTAATAACCAAATGTACGGGGAAATGGCCACGTGCAACGACTATCGTATCTCCCGCAGCGGCTTTTTGAATAGCTTCAGCGATTGATTGCCCTGACATTACCGTGTGTTCTGCCGCCCATCCGTGGCCGCAAAATAACAATAAGCCAAACATCGCAAGACTACATACTTGGCGCATCAATTCACCATCTGCAATAAACCAAGATTGCGCAATACAATGAAAAGTACCGCGCCAATCAGCAGATTTTTGAACATCACATAACAGATCATATCCATGCGTCCTGCTGGCCTATAGTGATGCCCCCACCATGGCCCATCCTTGATGTAAGGCTTGCATTGCAGGCGAATAACGATTTCGTAAATGCTCCAGCCCAGCCACCAACCTATCACGGCACTCGCGCCCAGTTTTCCGCTGGCAGCTAGCCCCCAAGCAACGGTAGCAGCAACCGCCAAAGCCAAGCCAGCCGTTTGTATCGCTTTGTGGTGACGCCAACCCTCTTTGCTCCATGGCCATAGGTGGTCGACCATTTCATAAACCAGCCATTTGATGCCAGTAGCCTCGGCGTAAGACGGATTATTGTCGTGGATAGTCGGCTTCACTCGTCAGTTCCTTTCAGAGGCACAGGGTAGATGGGTATGTAATAGCCAGCGGCATTGATTGGTGTCAATGGTAAACCAGATTTCACGCGTAGCTTGCGCTCTTTAGACAATGGGGGGCAAGCGTGATCGTCGTAATAAAGTATCATACAATCTAAGCACAGCATACATTCACGATGATCAATCACACCTTGCTTGTCGATTGCCAGCGAGCCGCAGCCAGCAGCACAAGCCGAACAAGTCGTACATTCCTGCTTACGTTTTAAACCGAACCAGCGAAAGGTAGTAGGCATGGCAAGTGCCGCACCCAGTGGGCATAGGTATTTACAGAAAGGTCGCTCTGTGAAAAGTGATAAGCCAAGTAAGCTGGCGGTAAATAAGGTGTATGGCCAGCTTCGGTTAAACAAACCAACCAAAAAAGTAGTTTTGAATGGTTCAATTTCGGCCAGCTTTTCCGCAAGACCCATAGAAAAGAATGATACCGCCAGTAGCCCCCAGAATATGCCGTACTTGAGCCACTTAAGGCGTTCGTGAAGCACGCTATTAGGTGTGAACTGAAAGCGTTTTAGGCCAATTTTTCCAGCTATTTTATAGAATAACTCTGACAGCGAGCCAAATGGACACATCCAGCCGCAGAACAAGCCGCGTCCCCATACAAATACGCTAATGATGATAAATAACCAAAAGATGAAGATAAATGGGTCAGATAAAAATAGCTCCCACTTCCACTGAAATAGCATGGAGTGAAACCAAGTCAGCACCTGGGTAATGGAAGGCTGCGCCATTAAACCAAAACCAATGAAACCAATACTCGCCAGCCAGATTGCATATTTTGGAATTGAAACCCAGCGTTTATCTTTACGGCTACTGCGGCGTACTAGCCAATCTCGATTGGCATAGATAACGGCAGTAAAAATGAGGATGGCAGTAAAAGCCACAATTTGCCAGATGCGTGACTTCCATATTTTCAGCCAAACTGGCTCAGCCTTAACCACCACGGGCCGACCACCTTCCAAGTAACGTCCTTGTAGCCAGTACTCACGATCGAAATTAGCGAAGGTTTTAGTGCCAGTCTGCTTGTCCATTTTATTGCCGAGGAACACCAAGCTCCACGGGTAAGCCGCGCTATAGCTGGTGCTACGAATAATAAAAATGGCAGACTCACTGAACTCGGGCGCACCAGTGGCTTTGATGCTATACAGATTACGGTAATCGGTATCACGGAAAGTAAAGCTATCCATATCCTGCGACACCTGAATGCGATCATAAATGCCGCCACGCACAAAGCCTGAGCCCTTGAATGAAGCTGCGCCATTAGCAATGATAAAAATAGCGTGTTCATTGGGCTTAAGTTCAGCCATCAATCCATCATAATTGCGCTCGCCCAAAATGCTACGGCCAATAGCAGGCGCATTGAGATAGCCAAAATAAAGGTCGATATAAGGCTTGCCAGTATTGTTCATGCCAACGTCAGATGGAGAAACCATTAAGTGCTGAATGCTGCCTTCTGCTAACAACGCATCCCAACTATATTGCGCTAAAACCGAGGTGAATTTTGCTTGCGGTCTAGGTACAGCCTTAATAATGCCCACTTGTTTGGCAATTTCGTAGGCGCAACGCATCACCACCTGATTTTCAGAAATAACAGTCACCGTCGCACCGCTGATTGCATCAATCCCAATATAGCCACCCTCAGCGCGCGCTTTGCCAATTTCCAACTTGTCCCAAGCATACTTTCCCACGAACTGCTTGATAAACTTAGTCAGCTCTCCTTCTGGAATACCAACCAATAGAATAGGTTCGCTATGCCTAAGCACCTTCACACCAACAATTTTCCCCGTAACATCCATACCCATCAGCGTCACAACGGGTTTGCCGGAGTAGGCGGGAATATCAACAATATCGGTAGAAAGGAAAGCGTAGCCAATCAATTCACGCGAGTCAGCATCTTCATGGTGACCATTCTCAAGTTGCCCATGCTTTTTGTTGCGATAAGCCTCCACGTAGCTTGGGCGACCTTTTCGCGGCGAAAAGTAGTCGGCATTTGGAAATACGTCGTGGCACGGTACATAAGCACATAAGTCAGGGTTAGTAGAAAGCTCAACTGGCAGTGGTGCTTCATACGAGCCTGGATGGCCTTCGCTGGGGTGGTGTTCTTGCACAGCGTGATCCGTGCTCTTCTCTGAATCGGCCAGTGCCGCAACAGAAAATCCGAGTACTGACACTGAAAAGCACAGCGCAAAAATAAAATAGCGGCGTATCAAGACCATGTCACCCTTAATTGAATGTAATGCAGCGCATATCGACCATCGAGTAATCATATAGCTAATCCCTAAAACAATGTCGACTATCCAGCTCATATAAACGCAACTGGGGCGAGCCAGTTACTGACTCGCCCCAGTTGCGAACTTTCAATGGTAACGCTTATTTTTCAACAATAAATCTGATACGCATTTCCAAATGCAATGCATGGCAGAAGTGCGTACAGTAAATCCAATATACACCCACTTTATTGGCTTTAAATGTCACAGAATGGGTTTCCTGTGGATTAACGATAAAGTTGACATTGTAGTTTTCTATGCCAAAGCCATGCGTTAAGTCTTCTACTTTATCGTGGTTGGTAAGCGTGATAGTGACATCATCACCATGCTTTACTTTAATCTCTGGTAGACCAAAGTTAGGCGCTTGAGAAGTCATGTAGACCATGACTTTTTTGCCGTTACGTTCAATACGGTTATCCGTCAGTGCTTTCACCGCATTAGGAAAGTCATTCATGTCAGACACTTGCTTGGTTTTAACCACATCGGCACGTACGATGATGGCATCATGCGGCTCAGGGTAAGCCGTGTGGTCATGAAGCAAGACCATTTTATCACCAGTAATATCAATCAACTGCTCAGTCTCGCAGTGCAAAGGGCCCACTGGTAAGAAGCGATCTTTAGAAAACTTGTTACCTGAATTAAAGAACATACCATCCGCTTCTTTGGTCTCACCCATCGATGCATAGCCATGACCAGGCTGATAATGCACATCAATACGATCCAACACGGGTTGTACTTTCTTATCACCTTTGAATTGGGCAATGGCTTTATCTACGTTCCATTTGACGATTTGGCTATCAAGGAAAAGAGTAGTGAACGCGTTGCCTTTACCATCAAAACCGGTATGTAATGGTCCTAGACCGATTTCAGGCTCTGCCACAACGGTATCGCGCTGCGTCTTAAGCTCACCTGCAAACCATTTGTGCACCAACTCAGTTGCAATCACGGTAGCCGTTGGTGAAAGTTTGCCTGCACAAACAAAGTATTTGCCATCAGGTGAAATGTTGACGCCATGTGGGTTTTTAGGTACTGGCACATAACAAACAAGTGCTGTCTTAGGATCTTTGTTGCTGTCAATCGTACCATCGACCACAGGCACCTTAGAGTCGCCTACAGTGAAAGATTTTCCAGCTTTAATTGCGGCTTCAATACGCTCAATATTAAAGAACACGCATGCATCACGCTCTGCTGACATCATGTCAGCCAAAACAGCACCATTTTCAGTATTGTACTGATTGCTTGCAGCCAGTTTACCGTCGTAGGAGGTGGCAACTAAGTCATTATTACCATTGATTCTGACCTGCCAACGCACCTGCATGCTCTCAGCATCCACACAAGTGAAAAGCGAATACCACTTAGTGTGGTCTAATTCATCACGCCCATCATTAGGTTTTGGTGAGGCAAATTCTGAACCGCAGAATACGCGGGTTGTATAGTTGATGCTTGCATCTACTGGGTCACGCTTGTCAGGAAATATACCATGGAAGCCTTGCACGTTAGGTAGCTCAGTAATGGCATCGCATTCCATTCTATCCATACGAATACGGGCAATGCGATTATTCAGTTTATCGTTAGTCCATAGGTACTTGCTGTTATAAGTGCCGTCGGTATAAGAACCATGCACATGGTGCGTATCGCCCGTCATGTACTTCAAACTACCATCGTCGTTGGTCCCCATAATGGCTTTGGATTCATTGGTAATACCCCAGCCAACCATGCAATCCACATTAAATACTGGAATACGCTTGAGCGTGCGACCTGAAGGCACGCCATAGATACGCACCTCGCCGTTATGTCCTGCGCTAGAAAATGTGTAGTAAGAATCCAGCTTGCCCGGAGCTACATCGAACTTGCCGTGGGCCACATCGCCACCAGCCTCTGGCGCTTTACCTGCTACGGCCGTTTCACCTTCTTTTTTACAGGAGGCTAAACCCATCACCAAGCCAGCACCTGCCATGGTTGCCACAGCAGTAGTGCCCAGAAATTTCCTTCGACTTTCGTTACCTAGTACTTCATTATTGTCATTTTCTTGGTTGCGATCACTCATGTTTCTCTCCTCTTAACGGTGGCTGAAGCATTTGCTGAAGCCTGCGACATTTTGTCGCACATTGTTCAAACAGTAAACGAAAATCCGTTTCATCTCCTTGATATAAATCAATATTCAAGGACTAATCCTAAATCATTTTAGGTTGACCTGGCAATCTAACCGCAAGTGTTGATTCGATTCTAAATTTGTCATGCGCCATTAGACGCCACTATCGTTTAATAACAGAAACGTTTTTAAGAGTGCTGTGTTAAGACTAAGTCATGCATATCTTATTGAAGTAAACTGCAAATAGGTGATGATTAACAATGTCGCTTAATTACGAAATTTTAGTGACGTTTATAATGTTACGACTTGTTTATCCTAGGCAGTCATATACGGTTTAAATGCTGACTAATAAGTAGTGTCGGTTGTAAGGTGGCAGTTCTATTGTATGCATACAGAAAGACGAGTACTCTCGCACTGAAATAAAAAGGAGGTAAGCTATGTTAGTCCATAACCATGCTATTAATAAAACCCCCTCAAATTCAGGGCTTATTTTGAACTAGTTTCTGTACCACCAAACTCCCCACCATATCGCCTTCTACATTCACGGTAGTGCGTAAAGTATCAAGCAGCCTATCTATCGGCAGCAATATTGCAATGGCTTCTGCGGGTAAGCCTACCGATTGCAACACCATGACCATCGTCACCATACCTGCGCTTGGAATGCCTGGTGCGCCCATTGCGGCAATCATGGCGGTAATAAATACGATGAGTTGTTGGGCAAAACTTAGCTCAATGCCTGCTAAATTGGCGATAAATAATGCAGCGGCGGCTTCATACAGCGCCGTACCATCCATATTGATAGTGGCGCCTAGCGGTATCACAAAGCCCGCAATCTCTGGCTTCACTTTTAAATGCTGTATAGTGCAACGCAAAGTAACCGGTAGCGTGGCCGAGCTAGAGCTAGTCGCAAAAGCTGTGACTAAAGCTTCACGGGCACCGCACCAAAACCACAATGGCGACTTGCCAGTAAGTAAGTACAAGATCAATGGCAATATCACCACACCATGCAGCAAGGTTGTGCCCATCACCACTGCCACAAACTTGGCCAGCATACTGAGCATAGCGACATCTTGCACTGCGATCAGCTTGATGAGTAGTGCCATAATGCCTAGTGGCGCTAAGCGCATTACCCAGCCAACAATGTGCATGGTGACTTCTAAGCCTTCTTGCAACAAAGATAGTATGTTTTTGTAGCGCTCGCCACCCATCACCAGCGTAATGCCTAAAATGAGCGCAAAGGTGACCACCGCCAGCACATTGCCTTGCGACAAGGCGGTGAATGGATTGATAAATAAGCCATGCAGAAATTGCGCAAAAAATTCTGGCAAGGGCAATTGTTTGGCCTCGAAATTTTGCATGACATGTTCAAACATGGCTAAATGTAAGCCTGTGCCAGGCTTAAAGTAATTGCCCGCAATCAAAGCCAGACCGATGGCAATCGCCATGCTGCCGACAAAAAACACCAGTGTAGTCACCCATACACGATGCATTTGTTGGTGTTGCCGCAAATTAGCGATGCCCACAGAGATTGAGCAGAACACCAGCGGGATTAAAATCATTTTAAGTAGATCGATAAACAGCGTGCCGACTAGGCCGGATGCATACAGGCCGCCTTGCACCACATGGTTATCTGCGCCCATTTTGTGAAAGTACAAGCCGATGGCAACCCCAAAAACTGCACCTAAGAAAATTTGAAGATTAAGGCTAGGAAGTTTCATGGGTTCGTTTCTTTTAAAAGGCATTGAGACTATTGAGCGCTGCGACCATCAAGAAAGCTGCTCGTCATTGCCGTTTTCTTGGCGATGACGAGCTTAGTTTTTTACTCTTTAGCTACTTTAGCTTTCACCGTTTTTGGCTTGGCGACTTTTTCTTTAACGGGCTTGGCCGCTTTTGGTTTTGCTTCGGCTTTTGGCTTCGCTACTGCTTTTGGTTTTGCTGTCGTTTTAACTTTGGCTGGTTTTTCAGCAATTTCGGTAACAATCGCTTTAGTAGAAGCTGCCTCTGAAGCAACTTTAGCCTTTTTAGGCGCAGTTGCTTTTTTAGATACCGCTACTTTTTCAGCAATCGCTTCTTCAACTGATTCAGCCAGCTCAGCAACAGCCACCGGCGTTGCTTTTTTCTCAGTCTTATTTTTCTCTGGCACTGTAGGATCAATTTTTTCAAAAACTGCTGCAAAAAAGCCATCGGTATGATGTAAATGTGGCAGTAATTTTAAATATTTACCAGTATCTAAATTGATTTGCTGTTGACCCAAAATCTCAGCGGCATTCAGTAATTTAAATTCTGGATGCGTAGCCAAAAAGTGTTCTGCAATCTGTTCATTTTCATCACTCAATAAGCTACAAGTTGAGTAGATCAAACGGCCACCAGCTTTAGTTAATTTAGAAGCCCGTGCTAAAATTCGCGCTTGCTTTTCTGTCAGCTCGGCCAAATCCTGTGGCGTTTGGCGCCATTTAAGGTCGGGATTACGGCGTAAAGTGCCCAAGCCAGTACACGGTGCATCAACCAATACCCGGTCAAACTTTCCGTTTAAGCGTTTAAGTTTTGGGTCATTTTCACTGCTGATGCTTTGTGCATTTAAATTACTTAAACCAGAACGTTTTAAGCGTTGACCTAAGCTATGTAAGCGTTTTTCTGACACATCAAATGCATATAAGCGGCCGGTATTACGCATCAATGCACCCATCGCCAATGTTTTTCCGCCAGCACCCGCACAAAAATCTGCAATCATCATGCCGCGTTTGGGGGCCACTAAATGCGCCAGAATCTGACTGCCTTCGTCTTGCACTTCAATTTGACCTTCGGTAAATAATACGTGGCGGCTGATATTCAAACGCAATGGCATACGCAAGCCTATCGGTGAATATGGCGTATGGGCAATATTGGCCTCGCCAGTAGTATTTTCGGCAATAAACTTAGCCATCACTTCATCGCGCCTGCCTTTAATGGTATTCACACGTAAATCTAGCGAGGCAGATTCATGCATGCTGCGGGCAATGGTCAGCGCTTCTTTTTCACCATATTGCGCGGCCAGCTTGTCCCATAACCAATCGCGCACATCAGCTTGCACGGCTAGTGGCAAGTTTTCTGTCGATTTAGCTTTAATGGTGTGCGCCCATTCTATTTGCTGTTCGGTTAGCATCGGCTCGATTTTTTGTATGCTCATGCCTTGAATGCGCAGCATCCAAGCAAGCACTAACTTACGCGCATCGTCAGGGTCGTTATCATCATTGGCGGTCACTGCGCTTAAAAAACGTAGGCGGCGCAATACGCCATAAACGCTTTCTGCCACAAACGCGCGCTCTTTAGTGCCTAGGTCACGATTATTGCGAAAGAATTCGCTCAATTTCACATCAGCAGGGCTGTTAAACTCAAGCAGGTTAGATAACATTACTGCGGCTTGCCGGATTAGATTTGGCGTCATTTGGTTCTCTTTATAATAATTTATAAGCCCATTTAAACTGGGCTGAATACTGATTTATGGTGACACTGATTTATGGTGTCGATGATTCTGGTTTTGATGCTGGCATTTCAGTTTTCAAGCTGGTCACTAACAGCTCGTAAACTTTGCCTTGTTTTTCCGTTTCCCGTATTTTAACAGGTACGTACTGATAATCTAAGGCTAACCACAATTCAGTTTTCTTTTCGCCCTCTGCCGCCATTCGCATGAGGTGTATCGTGCTGATATTGCCCATTTTGGTCGCAATCGTTTCTTCGCCTTCAAAGCTATAGTCGTAAACACCTATTTTTTTACCATTGGTAATGCTGAGTCGCATGTTTTGCAATGGCGCCACGAACATAAATTGATACATAAAGCTTAATAAATCTTGTGTGCCTTCAACTAATTCAAGGGTTTGATCGCCTTTAGCACTATGTAAAGTTAACTGCTTTTGTGGCCAGTTAAAATCAGCGCTAAATGTTTTATTGGCCTTATGTCCAAATTGATATAAATAATGTTGGGGCTGAATGCCCGTATGGTTTAACAAGCCCTCACTGGTTTGCAATAAATCGGGAATCACTAGCGCCGCTAGGCCTTTGGCTTCTATTAAGCTTTTTAACTGGTAATGCTCTCCATCAGCTAGCCGCTGGTAAACTATTTTCGCCTTGCCAGCCGGGCTGCTATCCACTTTTTCGTCTATATTTGTACGTACATCAAACGCGGTCTCAATATAGTGATAGGTGTTTTCGTTAACAATAACATCAGCCACTTCACCTTTATTTTCTTCTGACGCTGCCGCTTCTTCTAACGGATGAAATTGAACCGAAGACTTTTCTGAAAGAGGTGACTCTGAAATGTTAGCTACTCCAGTTTCAGTCTCTGGCGTAACATCGCTTAGCACTGGAGCATCAGCCTTTGTGGGCTCTGGTTCGTCGTGTGTTTTTAGTGCGGGTGGTATTTTTTTTGCAGGCGCTTTATTCGCTAATGATGGCCTTGCTTCAGCCGTGCGCCTTGGCAAAGTGGGCGGCGGCAAAACTAATCTAGCTTCTATCTGGCTCGGCTTATTTTGCACACTAGTGACATCAATATAAAACTGACCGACGAAAAGTAAATGCAACAAAAAAGACAAAAAAATCGCAATGGCAAGACGTCGGTAATAGACGTTTTGCCATATTGATCGCCATCGCGTTTGAACACTGATTAAATTGAAATTATTCCACATGTAACTCGGATAACGTTTGCTCTAGCTTTTGTCCATTTTCATCAACCATCAGAATGCGTACAGGCACATAATGATACTCAGTGGCTAACCAAAGCTCTTTGGTTTCTTGCGGCTTACTGGCATCCAATGGCGTTGGCGGAAGCAAATGCAGCGTTTTATATTGCGTGCCAGCAAGTGCTAGCATCTCTTGCTCAGCACTCACTTTATAGACGTATTGATTAAGCTTTTTACCCGTGGTCAGCGTTACCGTAATTTCGTTTTTAAGCGGTGCGGGCAAAAACATAAACTGATAGGCATAACTAGCTAAATCTTGCGTACCTAAAGCAAGCTCTGCGTCTTTCGGTGCGCCTTTCACCAACATGTGCAAAATGCTTTTTGACCAATCAAAATCTGCTATCAATGCCTTTTTCGGGTTATCGCCTTGCTGTAATTCAAAGTGCGTTGGCTTTAAACCTGCACTAGTCAGCTCGCCAATACTGGTTAATTTTCGCTCGCCAAATAGCGCATAAATACCAATGCCCTTGGTAATGCTTTCCACTTTGTAGGTATTGCCGGTGATGACCATTTGCTCATGCACCTTGGCAAACGGCATACCGTTTTTAGTCACTTCGTATGTCGCTTGAATATGCTTAGGTGTAAGCGCTTGGGCGGAGACTGAAGCAGAAATAAAACAAAATATAACACTCAAAAATCGGATGTGGCGTGACACAAAAACTCCTCAAGAAAAACACAGCTACACTCAACGCATAGGCTTGCGTGTTTAGCGACAAATTCATCCAGTTATTTTTTTAAGTGTCACTGGATTGACGTGATTGAATACAAAAGTATAGCAACGAAAGCGCCAAAACATATGCTCTGGGATGCCCGTCCCTATTGGCTCCCAGAGCATATGTTTTTACTATTTTAGCTTGATTTTTACGCCTTCTAAAATCGCGCCACATAAGCCGCCTGTTTTTTAAAAATTCAATAGTTAAACAACAATAGTCGGCGCTTCATCTGCTTGTTGAGCGCGAATCGCACCTATTTCAAATACGCTTTCTCCAGCATCTTGCAATAGTTTTTGCGCGGTAGCCGCTTGCTCTTTCGCCACAATCACCACCATGCCAATGCCGCAGTTAAATGTTTTGTACATTTCACGATCAGTCACATTGCCTTGCGCTTGCAGCCAAGTAAATAAAGGCGGCATCGTCCAGCTGCCTTTTTTGATTTCAGCAGTTAAACCAGCTGGCAATACGCGTGGCACGTTTTCGGTAATGCCGCCACCGGTAATGTGCGCCATGCCTTTAACTGGCAAGGTTGCAATGAGCTGAAGCAAAGGTTTTACATAAATACGGGTAGGCGCCATCACCACATCTTTAAATGATTTGCCATGAAAATCTGACTCAAAATCAATGCCTGAATTTGCAATTAATTTACGAATCAGTGAATATCCGTTTGAATGCGCGCCGCTAGAAGCCAAGCCTAACACCACATCGCCGGCGGCAATGGTAGTGCCATTGATGATGCTTTCTTTATCAACGCAACCTACCGCAAAGCCAGCCAAATCGTACTCGCCAGCTGGATACATGCCCGGCATTTCAGCCGTTTCACCACCCACTAGCGCACAGCCAGATTGCTCACATCCTTCGGCAATACCTTTGATGACTTGCGCGGCGATGCCCACTTCTAACTTCCCGCAAGCAAAATAATCTAAGAAAAATAAGGGTTCAGCGCCTTGCACTAAAATATCATTCACGCTCATAGCCACTAAATCGATGCCCACGGTATCGTGCTTATTCAGCTCAAAGGCTAATTTTAGCTTGGTACCCACGCCATCAGTACCAGAAACCAGCACTGGATTTTTGAATTTTTTCGGCATTTCAAATAATGAGCCAAAGCCGCCGATGCCAGCCAACACTTCTGGGCGCATGGTGCGTTTTGCATAAGGTTTAATTTGCTCGACTAACGCATCGCCAGCTTCCATATCTACGCCAGCGTCACGATAGCTAATGGATGTTGTATTGATAGAAGATGTAGTCAAAATGGCTCTCGCTTAGTAGTTATTTATTGGTAATGAATAGTGCTTCCTAAAAGGTTTTAGTATGCTTTTAGGTGGTTACTAACTATTTAAGTATAATTTTAACCTATATGACGACTGAACCCAAAAAAACAGCTGCAAAAAACCTATTTATCGATAACCGCTGGCTCATTCTTGCTACTGTTTTTGTAATTTTAATTTATTTACTGCTACCCATACTCACGCCGTTTTTAATCGCTGCCATTTTGGCTTACATTTTCGACCCTTTGGTCGATAGGCTTTGTCTGATTGGCGTTGGAAAGTTTTTATTAGGTCGCACCTTAGCCACAGTGCTGGTCATGGTCGGTATTTTCGGCACCATCACTTTACTAGTATTAATTTTAATCCCGCTATTACAAAAAGAATCGCTATTGGTGATAGCGCGCTTACCTAGCGCCATTAACCATCTTCGCACCGTGCTGGATCCTTGGCTACAAACTAAGTTCGGCATCAGCTTTTCTATAGACAGCGCGCAGATTCAAGAAATTATCAGCAAAAATTGGAAAACCGCTGGCGGATTATTGGGCGATGCGCTAATCATGGCAGGCAACAACGGCCTAGCGCTCATCAGTATCGTGGCTAATATTTTACTGCTGCCAGTAGTACTGTTTTATTTACTACGCGACTGGGACCATTTTGTGGCGAATATCGCCCAACTCGTTCCACTCGGCTGGCAAAGCAAAACAGCCACAGTCGCCAGCGAAATTGACCAAGTATTATCTGAATTTTTGCGCGGGCAACTCGCTGTAATGCTTGCAATGAGCGCATTTTATGCGCTAGCTTTATGGTCTGTTGGCCTGAGCATGGCTTTGCCGATTGGTTTAATTGCTGGCTTATTAGGCTTTGTGCCTTATTTAGGTTTTGCACTAGGCGTAGCGCTCGCGTTGATTGTTGCCGCGCTGCAATTTACCAGCTTAGGCCAAGTGATTCCAGTATTGCTGGTATTTGGCGCAGGCCAATTATTAGAAAGCATGGTGCTGACGCCAAAATTAGTCGGCGACCGTATCGGCTTGCATCCAGTGATTGTGATTTTTGCCTTGCTTGCAGGCGGCCAACTATTCGGCTTTGCTGGCGTATTGCTGGCGCTACCAGTAAGCGCGGCCATAGCTGTGGGCCTACGCCACACCAAGGACAATTACCTGAGCAGCAGCACTTATCTCAACAAGTAATCGCTAGCTACAATCAAGCCATGAAACAACTTTTACTCGACATTAAGCCTGCCGCCCCACCGACCTTACTCAACTTCATCGAGGGACAAAATGCGGAGGCGCTGGCCAGCTTAAATGCGCTGCTGACTCAGCAAGCGCAATCAAACTTTATTTACCTGTGGGGTGAAGCGGGCAGCGGCAAAAGCCACTTACTGCAAGCCTGCAAAGCGCTTAACTTAGCAGACCAAAATTTCACAATCGTCGATGACGTGCAGTTACTGGATAACGACGCGCAAATTGCATTATTTAACACCTATAACCAGCTTAAAGAAACTAGCGGAACCCTTATTACGGCGGGCTTACACGCCCCAACCCAGATGCGCTTGCGTGACGACTTGGCAACTCGCTTGGCTTGGGGTTTGGTGTATCAATTACAACCATTAAATGATGCCGAAAAAACCTTAGCTTTGCAAAATCACGCCGCCGAGCGTGGCATCCGCTTACCGAGTGAAGTGGTTGAATATTGCCTGCGTTACTTACGGCGCGATTTATCCACCTTAATGGCAACTTTGGATGCGCTAGATGAATGGTCGCTGACGACTAAAAAGCCCGTCACCGTGCCTATGTTGCGGCAATTATTGCAGCTGAACCTTGAAATTTAAAACTTTGAAATTTAAAACCTTAAAATTTAAAAGCTTGAGATTTAGAAGCTTAAGATTTATAAAACTTGAGTCTTAAAACTACAGGAATCCAGCCCTTGCTCTTACAGCCGGAACACCATCATCAGCCATTCCCTTTTTTCTTTGTAAATGCCGCATTCTCTGAAGAACAATGCGCGGCGCTTCTACAGCTATTTTTGCAAGATAATAATGCATGGCAACATCACGATGGCGTGTTTTACCGCGCCTCGCTTTGCGATGTGACTGCATCTATTCCTGCAAAATTTCAGGCCGAAATACTCGCTAGAATGCTTGAGATTACTGGGCTACCACTGATTGACCGCATGCTGGTCACCATACAACGAATGCAGCCTGGCCACGTCATTGGCATACACAGCGACCGGCCGCTATTAGGCTATGAAATCGCCAGATTAGTTGTGCAACTCAATAAGCAATGGCAACCCGAACACGGCGGTGTGCTGCAATTATTCTCATCGCCAGAAAGCGAAGCCGTATTTAGCGTTAATCCTGAATACAACAAAGCGGTTGGCTTTTTGCTACATGCTGACTCTTATCATGCCGTGACCGAAGTCAGCCAAGCACGCCAATCGGTAGTCTTCAATTTTTGGCATGCGGCGAACACCCCAGAACTAGCCGCACATATTGAAGCTTTGTTTGCCAATCTGCAATTTTCAGAATTTCCAGAAGCACTCAATGCCATTGCCTCAGCGGCAGAATCAAGCTTGCCCGAAGAAGTCAGCTATCGCGCAGGTACCGCTGCCATTGCGCTAAATCGTTGGGGTTATGATGCAGCAACCGTTATTTCAGGATATCAACACAGCGCCGGGCTTGCTAACTGCGACAACCGCGATGCCGAAACCTATGCCGCCGTACTATTAGCCGATTGGGTGGCGTATTTATATCGGGATACTTTTGATTTGATACGCTGGAATGAGTTGCAAAATAAGCTTGCTGGCATGGAGAGGTTTCCGCGTTTGTTGGCTATTTGGGAGCTTTGCTTGCCGGAATGGTGAGGACTGCATAGATCGTGATGTTGAGCTGTAAATCAATATGAAAATTCGAGCATCAAAAAGCCCGAGGGAGTTACAGGATATCCGTACTCCATGATTGATTTGGCAAATTTACGCAGAGATTAAACCGCCCTATTGCGGACACTGGCGTAGCGTCACTATCGACCCTCTCCCGTCATACGCAAATCAAGGCTAATCGTCAGCAACGGGGGACGAAGCGGCCGCATGGGTTGATCGAAGCAACTTCGGCTCCCGGCCAGCGGTCAATTGATAGTTAATTCCCTATTGTTAATTCCCTATAAATTTAGTTCTTCGATTATAATTAATTCAACCAAGTTGCGTCTCTATATTATTTCAATATAGAGACCGAGAAACAACAAAACCAAGCAATGACAAGGGGTTCCGGCCGTGCGTCATGAAATTACAATTATTAATATACGGATCCATAGGTCTCTATAATTACTGTTAGCCCAAGTATATTTATTTATGTCACGACTACTAACCCTTTTATTGGTAACCACTTCTTTTTTCTTCATAAATCAGGCAAATGCGCAGGAATATCCCTATCACCCAGCAAGCAAAGAAGAAGTTGTTGGGTTTTGGCAACTGTTACCAATAGCCGAATACAGAAAACCACATGAAATCACTCCTGACCCTTGGCCATCAATGTGCCAGTGGTTTGCCTACTACGATGATGGCACCCTAAAAACTATCGACAAATTTCGTGAGCCATGTGACAAACTCTCCGATGCCAGTCTTGGCGAAGCCATGAAAAACACTCCAGCAGTTATTTCATGGAAGCACAGTGCTTCAGCAAAGCTTTCTCGACAACCGTCATTGATTTCTGTAACGCGAAGTGACGTAAAGAATTACCTTGAACTATGGGATACTCTCTATGTAACAGAGGCTTTTCCAAAAGAAAAACCTGAGTTCTTACCTGGTGATCTTATCCTTAATCTTGTAGATATAAAAACAGGTAAACCGCTCTATATTCGGCATCTTCGGAGGTTGAGCAACGAATGATTTTTCGGCTAACCCATCATTCAAGCGGGACGCCTAACGGCGCCCCTTAATTCAAACGTTAGCCGTCATAAACACATGCACGTTGATCGAACCACCGCACTTCAGAAGCTCATCGCATATCAGCTTCCAATCGAGCCAGTCTTGGCAACCCTAGCATCATTTGGCTGGGACGCTGTGACTCCATTGGTTACGTTATCAACTGGCGAAGTTGTGCAAGTAATCGAGCGCTTTCTCTCTGGCAAAATCACATCGGAGCAACTGACCGACTGGGCCGATCTCATAGAATGCCGTGAAGATATCGAGGTATCGAAAGAATCACCAAATCTTGCTGAGGTAATATTTCGCCTCGCAAATCCGAACCTGCGCGAACCTATAACACCTGTGCTTGTAGCCGAGATTCGTAATACTCTACTCACCGAACGCAATGCTGGCTAACCCATCAATCCACCGGACGCTGCGCGATGAAGCCGCGCAGCTCGTAGGGCGTACTCGCCTATAAAGGCAGTACGCCGTATTTTTAATCTTTTTTAATCTCTTTTTCATGCGGCGCACTGCAAGCGAGTGCGCCCTACGCAAGCTATCACTTCGGCTACATTGCTAGGTTTGGTTGGAAAATAGAATGCGGCTATAGCCATTGATGGTCACATAATCTGAGCAACTGACAGCATGCGCTCGCGATTAAAAACCTCTGACAGGCATCTGCTATCCGAGCTTTTCCAACCAATCGGGGTGCTTTTGAACTAGAAGCCGTAAAGCTGCATCCATGCGAGTCTGCCAGCCATCGCCAGTCGAACGGAAGTATGTTAAAACCTCAGGGCTATATCTAACGCTCACTTGCTCCTTACGAGCGGCACTAAACGGGCGACCTCGTGCTTTACGGTAGGCTGCGACACCGACTTGCATTTCCTCGTGGGTTAACGGACGCTCGTCTTCGTCCTTGCCGTCCCAAACGTAATCACCGCTTGGTGGTGCGTTCTTTACAGCCGCTAAAATTGCCTTATGCTGTGTAGTCATTTTTGAGCCATTCATGATAATCCTTTCTTTCTTCTTCACTTGCGATACGAAAACTGATGATATGGGTTTGTTCGCGCTGCAAATAAACAACGGTAAGTACTGCAAGCCGATCAAATACATAAGCAAACGATTGTGTGCGCTCCTCATTATTTCTGATACTTTCTACGTCTAGTCGAAATTGGCTATTCAGAACTAAGCCTACATTTGCAAAATCCAGATGATGTTTATCCAAGTTTTGTGTTCGTTTTTGTTCATTCCAAGTAAGGCGATATTTCATATATTTATTGTAGATGCGTTAATTTAATTAGTCAATCATAGATTAGAACTTAACGAATAGTGAAAATGCTTTTTGGACTACCTGTCAAAGCTGATGGTCGGCTAAGGGGATGTTGCAGTCGAACGTGCTTAATTGTCGTATGAATCTTTATAGTTGAGAGTGCTAATTCATCTTTACAAACTGCTTGCCACAAAGCTGTCAATCAAAAATTAAAATTAGAAAATAAACTTAGTCCAGATTTTTCTAATTAAGTGATTTTTGGTCAAATCAATCACAGCATACGGATGCCCGAATTACATTGTTGGAAAAGACACACCGCTGTTCGACAATACTACGCCGCCAACTTAGCTAGCCAATTTGCTGCATCAGTAATCGCAATTCCATTGATAAATTCTTCCTGGCGCAAGTTAAAAACAATCTGCACGGCTTCTGCCTCTGGAAACTGTGCGGCAAATCTAAGCAATGCCCGGTGTGGTTTATTGTCACCTAGTTTGCACTCTATCAGTTGCGTGAGTTTGCCATTTTCACTTAAAGCAAAATCTACTTCTGCATCGTCTTTTGTGCGAACGTAATGCAGACCAGCATCCCTTCCGGCGCTATCTCGTAGGAAATCAGCCTGTTTTAACAGCATTCCAGCCACCGCATTTTCTAAACGAGCGCCTTGGTCTCCGCGCACCAATCCAGTATCAAAGAAATAAACCTTAGGTGCTTGCAAAATGGCGCGAGCAATATTGTGATGCCATGGATGTACGGTAAATACAATGAATAGTGCCTGCAAAATTTCTAAATAACGCTTTAATGTTGTTGGGGAAACGGCCAAATCACGGGCAATTGAAGCCAATGACAATGGCGAGCCCACGCGCTCACGCAGTAATTCAACAAACATTTTCATGGTGTTGATTTCGTGTAATCGGGAAAATTCCAATACATCTTCACGAATAATATCGGTGAAATATTGCGCCCTCCAACGATCAGCCTGGACGACATCTTCGGCTAAACAGGGCTCGGGAAAACCGCCACGTTCCAGCAAATGATCAAGCGCTATTGCTGGGCTTACGCCTTGCTGTTCACACCATTCTTTTACTGAAATGGGATGCAACTTAAATGAAAAATAGCGTCCAGCCAGAGAATCGCCGGTTTGCCTAAAGGTATCCATGCGCGCACTACCTGTCACCAGCAATGCTTGTCCAGCCGAACGACCATCTGCAACGCCTTTAAGCCAAGCTTTCCAATCAGGCATTTTGTGGATTTCATCCATCACCAGCAGCCCTGCGCGAGGATTCCACGATTGCCGTTGCAATACCATGCGGTCGGCTAATACATCCCAGTTTAAATACTGGGCATTGTCATACAGCTTCATTAGCTGCCTACTTAAAGTAGTTTTTCCAACTTGACGTGGGCCAGTCAGCACAACGGCCTTGCTAGCAAGGTCGATCATTACCAGATTGTCTAGATAGCGTTTCATGCGTAAATTATAGCGCAAAATGCAAAAAAGTCGCGACTATTTGAATACTTTAAATCATAAAGTCGCAATTAATTAACTTTTCGCTGCGAATAAACAACTTAACTGGATTCCTGCCATCGCGGGAATGACGGAGTTGGTAGGGTTTCCGATTAAACAATGCTTGCGCAAAGTTTTCAATACCTCAATAAATGACTTCTTTAATCGACACTTTCCTAAACCTTGCCAGATGCGTCCGACGTCCCAAAAAGCACAAACCACAAATAACCTAAAAAACCAGCCAATAGCGAAGCCAACAAAATCGACATTTTCGCCGCATTGATAATATCTAAGCTACCGGTAAAAGCGAGGTTGGTGATAAAAATGGACATGGTAAAACCGATGCCGCCTAGTATGCCGGCGCCAATAATATGTAGCCATTTTAAATCTGCGGGTAAACGGCAAATGCCGAGCGTTACGGCGATAAAGCAAAACAAAGTGACGCCCAAGGGTTTACCTAGCACCAAGCCCATCACAATACCCAAGCTATTGGCGCTACTTAAGCTGGATAGCCAATCAGCACCTAGCGTGATGCCAGTATTGGCGAGAGCGAAAATCGGCAAAATAATGAAGGCGACGGGCTTGTGTAAAAAGTGTTCTAGTTGGTATGAAGGTGATTTTTTATCATCATCTTTTGCAGAAAAGGGAATGGCGAAGGCCAGCATAATGCCGGCAACTGTGGCGTGTATGCCTGATTTCAGCATGAGAAACCACATCAAAATGCCGCCGATTAGATAAGGTAAAAGCGCCATTATTCTAAAAAAGCGATTAAGCACTATAAGTAGCGCCCAAACGGCTAATGCACTCACCAGATACATAACCGAGAGCTTGGCCGTATAAAAAGCAGCGATAATCACAATGGCGCCTAAGTCATCAATAACGGCAAATGCGACGACAAATACTTTTAGCGAAGCGGGAATTCGGTTGCCGAGTATGGCTAATACTCCCAACGCAAAGGCAATATCGGTGGCCATGGGAATGCCGATGCCATTTTGCGTAGGCGTCGCTTGATTAAAGAAATAGTGGATTAACGCAGGCAGTAGCATGCCGCCAACTGCGGCGCATATCGGCAATAAGGCATTTTTGATGTTGGATAACTCGCCAACATACACCTCGCGCTCTAACTCTAAACCTATCAGCAGAAAGAAGATGGCCATTAAGCCATCGTTGATCCAATGTTCAAGCTTTAAACCAGCGACATCGGTTTGCCATAGGCTTAAATAATTGTGTCCAACGACTGAGTTTGTCAGCAAGATTGCAATAATCGTGCAAATAATCAACAAGATGCCGCTGGATTTCTCAGCGTCAAAAAACTTATTGAAGGTGTTAGATAACATTGTTGTTGCGACTTTTTTCATGGTTTGCTCTTTTAAATTTGCGTTTAATCACTGTATTATCCACACTGTATTATCCACACTATACAAACAATGCAATATAAACCAACCCGAACAGGCCGCACACATTAAACCATGATTAGAATCACTGAAATTAAATTACCGCTTGAACATCAAGCTAGCGACATTATTGCAGCCGTTATTAAAAAATTAGGCATCAATGTCACCGACTTAGTGGAATACACTATTTTCAAACGTGGCGTGGATGCGCGTAAAGCCAATGCTATTTTGCTGGCGTATACATTGGATGTTACGGTGAAAGGCGAGGCTAAAGTTTTAGCTAAATTAAAGAAAGAGCCAAACGTAAAACTGGCACCAGATACGTCTTACAAGTTTGTGGCTCAAGCGCCAGAAACTTTGGAAGCACGGCCAGTAGTGGTGGGCTTAGGCCCTTCTGGCTTATTTGCGGCTTTAATTTTGGCGCAATCCGGCTTTAAACCTTTGGTGTTAGAACGTGGTAAAGCAGTGCGTGAGCGCACAAAAGATACCTTCAATTTTTGGCGTAAAAGTGAGCTGAATACAGAATCTAACGTGCAGTTTGGTGAAGGCGGCGCGGGTACATTTTCAGACGGTAAACTTTACAGCCAAATTAAAGACCCGAATCATTATGGTCGCAAAGTGCTAAACGAATTTGTAAGCGCTGGCGCGCCAAAAGAGATTTTATATGTTAGTCATCCGCATATCGGTACTTTTAGATTAGTCGGCATGGTAGAAAAAATGCGCGAAACGATTATCGCGCTGGGCGGCGAAATTCGTTTTGAAAGCCGTGTCGATGATATTGAAATTGCGCCTGATGCTACTGGGCAAAATCAGGTACAAGCGTTGATTCTAGCCAGTGGCGAGCGCATTGCGGCAAACCATGTGGTATTAGCCGTTGGCCATAGCGCGCGTGATACTTTTGAAATGATACACAAACGCGGCATTTTTATTGAAGCCAAACCTTTCAGCATAGGCTTCAGAATTGAGCATCCACAATCGCTTATTGATAACGCACGCCACGGCCCAAACGCCCAGCATCCTATTTTAGGTGCGGCGGATTATAAATTAGTGCATCACGCCAGTAATGGTCGCAGTGTGTATAGTTTTTGCATGTGTCCAGGTGGCACGGTAGTGGCTTCTGCTTCTGAAGAAGGTTGCGTGGTGACTAACGGCATGAGCCAATATTCGCGCAACGAGCGCAACGCCAATGCTGGCATTGTGGTCGGCATTACGCCTGATGTTGATTTTCCAGGTGATCCACTAGCTGGCATGGAGTTACAACGTCAATGGGAGCACCAAGCTTACTTGTTAGGCGGCAGCACGTATCAAGCACCGGGGCAGTTAGTAGGCGACTTTTTAGCCAATCAACCATCGACTGAGTTTGGTACAGTCACGCCTTCATATACGCCTAGTGTGCATTTAACCAATTTAGACACCGCTTTGCCTGAATATGTGATTAGCGCGATACGTGAAGCGATTCCGCAATTTGCCAAACAGATTAAAGGTTTTGATTTAGCAGACGCCATACTCACAGGCGTTGAAACGCGCACTTCGTCACCGATACGCATTAAGCGTAACGATGATAATTTGCAAAGTATCAACACCAAAGGTTTGTATCCTACTGGCGAAGGTGCTGGTTATGCAGGCGGCATTTTATCAGCAGGGGTAGATGGTATTCGTGTGGCTGAAGCGGTGGCTTTAAGTATTCGCTACCCAACATAACTAATGGGATTAAGCGCTTACTTTTGACGCCTTACTTTAGATGACGAAATCTAGTGACTGACGACACTGGATACCGACTTTCGTCGGCATGACAATGATGAGAAATTGGCTGTCACACAGGATTACTCGACGGTACGGCTATAAACTTCGACTCAACTTCAACAAAAACATTCGAAGCCCGTCATCCCGGCGAAGGCCGGGATCCAGTGGCATTTCTGCCAACTAACACTAATGCGGCTTACTGCCTAATCAAATAATCAAACGTCCCTAGTGCGGATTTTGCGCCTTCACCCATCGCGATGATAATTTGCTTGTATGGCACAGTAGTCACATCACCCGCTGCAAATACGCCAGGCAAAGAAGTTTGGCCATGAGAATTCACTTCAATCTCACCAAATTTACTTAAATCCATGCCGCTAGATTTTAACCAATCCGTATTGGGCAACAAGCCGATTTGCACAAACACACCTTCTAAAGCCACGCTATGTAAGACTTCCGTCACGCGGTCTTGGTAAATCAAACCATTTACTTTTTGATTTTCGCCAGTAATTTCAGTGGTCTGCGCATTCAAAATAACCGTCACATTACTTAAACTATTCAGCTTATTTTGCAAAATGGCGTCGGCACTTAATGCACTGCCATGCTGCAACAAGGTAACGTGCTTTACAAAGCCAGCCAAATCAATCGCCGCTTCTACGCCAGAATTTCCGCCGCCTATCACCGCAATATCTTTGCCTTTAAATAATGGGCCATCGCAATGTGGGCAATACGCCACGCCTTTACCGCGATATTCTTTTTCGCCCGGCACGTTCATTTCTTTCCAACGCGCACCGGTGGCAATAATCACTGCTTTGCTTTTAAGCGTGGCACCGCTTTCTAATTTAATTTCAATCAAATTACTGTCGCCAGCTGGCTGAATTAGCGCTTCTGCGCGCTGTAAATGCATCACATCAATATCGTAAGTTTTAACATGCTCTTCAAGCGCCGCAACCAGTTTGGGGCCTTCAGTTTCTTTAACCGAAATAAAGTTTTCAATACCCATTGTATCCATCACTTGACCGCCAAATCTATCAGCAACGATGCCAGTACGAATACCTTTTCGAGCGGCATAAATGGCGGCTGATGCGCCAGCTGGGCCACCACCGACAATTAACACATCATACGGTGCTTTGGCATCTAACTTTTTGGCTTCAAGCGCAATAACACCTGAATCTAATTTGGGTAAAATTTCATCTACGCCCATACGGCCTGCACCAAACTCTTGGCCATTCATAAAGATGGTTGGCACTGCCATAATTTTGCGTTCGTTCACTTCATCTTGAAACAAAGAACCGTCTATCATCACATGAGTAATGTTCGGGTTAATCACCGCCATTAAATTCAATGCCTGCACCACTTCTGGGCAATTATGGCAAGAAAGTGAAATAAACGTCTCAAAATGAAACTCACCTTCAAGCGCGGCAATCTGTGCGATTTTTTCCGCTTCTAATTTCAACGGATGCCCGCCCACATGCAATAACGCTAACACCAAAGACGTAAACTCATGGCCCATTGGAATACCCGCAAAACGAATACCGACTTCTTTTGCAGCCTCGCTATGGCTCGCACCACGCTTTACTGCAAAGGATGGCTTGCGCACATCTTCACCACGCATCAGCGTCATTTTGTCGGACATACTGACAATTTCTTCAAGCAAGGCCAACATCTCTTTTGCGCCTGCGCTTTCGTCTAGCGATGCCACAAGCTCAACTGGCTCTCTGAGCATTTGCAGATAAGTTTGAAGTTGCGTTTTGATAGCGGTATCTAATGCCATAATTATTCTCTTTGGGTCTTTAATTGGGTATTCATTAAGCTGAAAAAAAGCCTTATCTTTTGGATAAAGCGATTATTTTAAATTTCATCCCAAGCTTTTGCCTTGGGATGAAATATTTGGAGTGCTACATTAGCGCTTGGCTAAAGGGGATGTCTAAATTAGATTTTGCCTACTAAATCTAGTGACGGTGCTAAAGTTTCCGCACCTGGTGTCCAAGCTGCTGGGCAAACTTCACCCGGGTGAGAAGCCACGTATTGTGCGGCTTGTGCTTTACGGATCAAATCTTCAGCAGAGCGGCCGATACCTAGATCGTTCACTTCAAGGGCTTTAATAACGCCTTCTGGATTGATTAAAAAAGTGCCGCGTAATGCCAAGCCTTCTTCTTCAATCATCACATCGAAGTTACGTGTAATGGCACCCGTTGGATCGCCTATCATTGGATATTGGATTTTCTTGATGGTGTCTGAAGCGTCATGCCAAGCTTTGTGCGTGAAATGCGTGTCGGTTGATACCGCATAAATCTCTACGCCCATTTTTTGGAATGTTGCGTAATGATCGGCTAAATCACCTAATTCTGTCGGGCAAACAAAAGTGAAATCTGCTGGGTAAAATACAACTGCTGACCAATGTCCTTTTAGGCTGGCTTCAGTCACTTCAATAAACTTACCGTTATGGTAGGCTTGGGCTTTAAATGGTTTGATTGTGGTGTTAACTAATGACATGGTAAATTTCCTCTGTGGTTGTAAAAACGTGTGTTGCTGTAAGTAATTAATTTCTAAGTTTGAATTATAGAGCGGTTAATTTAATAAATCTAATACATCATTTTAATGATATTGATAAGTTTAGCTTATGTAAGCTCTTAATCAGACATCTTACTAAAGTTGCGTGACAGTAATATTCTGTGTGGCGGTTTCGCCTAAGTTATCTTGCCAAGCTACTTCAATAATATCGCCCACTTTAGCGCCTTTTAACCTAAAGGTCAGATATGGATTTTTTGAAATACCCGTTCCCCACTGGGCCTCAAGCACAAGCTTGCCATTTAATGTGGCGGTCACCAACTGCACAAAATGCGCGGGGATAAGCCTGTCAAAATCATCTTTTTTGCGCCCAGTTTCCATAGGGTGGCTCATCAGCACTTTCACTTCCGTCACGCCACCCTTTAACTGAGCGCGCATTTTCATGTTGTCTGCATTTAGTTCGGTCATATTATCCACAGCCATTTTCTAACACGATGACATTTTTTGCATTGGTAAAATATTGGCTACCCGCTTTCACCACTACTTTAATATCAGAAGTATCTGCCATCTTAATCCGCGTCACAATAAACGGCTCCGCAGCATTGCTAAACTTAAAATGTGCGATCAATGGCGTAGGATTTTTTTCCACAAAAATAGAAATTTCTTCTGTATTGGCAATATTGCTTTTCACTTCTACCTGAACAATCGCACCATTCTCAGCACGATCTGGCGCGATGATTTGAATGTCAGCACTGGCAACTTCATCGCGTATCGCTAGATTATTGCTGGCCTCTTTTAATTTAGCCGTCTCAAATGCCGCCTTATTCCAAAGCGCAGCATTCAATAGTGCCGCCAATGCATTTATCGGCAGCATTAATAACGAGGCACTTCCCAATAGCAAGCTTAAAAAGTTTCTACGTTGCACAATGCATCCCCTATCCTCATTTTTTCACATCAACCTGCATGCGGCGCAGCTCTTTTAGGCGCGCTTCAACAATCGATTTTTGGTAAAAATCCCCATCGCCAGCTTTCGTCGCCAACTCCATTTGCTCAATGGCGCGCAGCAGATTATATTTTCTATAATACGCTTCACCTAGTGCTTGTTGGCTCAGTAAAATCTTATTTTGCATATTGTAAGCTTTTGCCAGCACATCGTAAAAATAGGCATCATCCGGATATAAATTTTGCTTTTCTTTAATCAATTTTATTGCGCTATCGGCCTGCTTAATCGCCAAAAAATGATCCGCATAACCGTAAATCAAGGCACGATTATCTGGAAACAACTTCAAAGCCGCAGCATATTGCTTGGCGGCAAGCTGCGGGTTGTTTTTAGCCACTTGTAAGCGTGCGCTTAAATTTTCTATCATTGGGTGTATCGGTGCATTTTGTTTCAGCCATGCAATCTCTTTTTCTGCCTGTGCAAAAGCATTTTTTCGCACATAAGCCACCGCTAAACCATAATGCTCGGCCGCCGCATTGCTATAACGACGTTCGCGGATATTTTGTTCAAACACCTGAATATTGGTTTCAACCGCACCATTATTTGCCAACAGCTTTGCCCGCACATACTGAAACTCAACACTATCCGGCACTTGCTTATAAGGCATTAGCTCCACCCTATTCGCCACATCAGCAATACGCTCGCTGGTAAGCGGATGGGTGCGTAAAAAACTAGGCGCACCACCTTCGGCAAAACGCGTCCCGCGCTGCAAAGTGGTAAAAAAAGCTGGCATTGCGCGCACATCAAAACCGCCACTCTCTAATATCTGCAAGCCGATACGGTCGGCCTCACGCTCATGTTCGCGGGTGTAATCCAATTGATTTTGTACGCCAACGGCCGATGCAGTGGTTAGCGCGCCGCTGGCTAACTGTGGATTAGCCCGCGCTACTAACAATGCCAGCGCAATGCCTGCAATATTCTTAAAGGTATCGTATTTTTGCGATGCCAGCATCCGTGCCAAATGGTGCTGCGTGACATGGCCAATCTCATGGCCTAACACACTCGCTAGCTCAGACTCACTATTAGATGCCAAAATCAAACCAGTATGCACACCCACCACACCACCCGGCATGGCAAAGGCGTTAATCGAATTATCTTGCACCACAAAAAAATTGAATTTCAGCTGGTTATCTGGGCTGCTAGCCACTAATCTACTGCCTAAAGCCTGCAAGTACGCAGTGATTTCGGAGTCTTGTACTACATCATCGCTAATGGCCACATCGCGTAAAATCTGCTCGGCAATGGCTTGCTCTTGCAATGGCGAAAGCACGGTTTGCGACACATCGCCCAACTCAGGCAAATCGTTCGCCCAAGCAAGGTTTGCAACTAGATTAGTTGCCAGCAAAACGGTGATTACAATAGTGTTTAATTTCATCATTGGTATGATAATAGCTTTATGATTCTAGTTCAGTAGGATTTGTTAATGGAAAGTAAAAATTGAGCGGAATACACCTATGAAAAAACCTTCAAACACACCAACAAACCCACTCACCCACTTTGATAACAGCGGCCAAGCACACATGGTCGATGTCGGCGACAAGCAGCACACTAGGCGCATCGCGCTTGCCAGCGGCATCATCCGCATGCAAGCGGCCACACTGCAACTGATTAAAAACGGTGACGCAAAAAAAGGTGACGTCCTTGGCATTGCCCGCATCGCCGCGATTCAAGGCTCAAAACGCACGCCTGAGCTCATTCCATTATGCCACCCCATTAGCCTCACCAAAGTCAGCGTGACGTTTGAGATAGACGAAAAAATAAATGCCATCACCCTAATCGTTACCACCGAAACCACAGGCCAAACTGGCGTGGAGATGGAAGCACTTACCGCTGTGAGTGTAGGCTTACTGACGATTTATGATATGTGCAAAGCCGCTGATAGAGGCATGATTATTGGCGATATTAAACTGCTAGAAAAGCATGGTGGTAAATCGGGTGATTGGCTTGCAGCGTGAAACTTGCCAACAGTTTGTTAAAGGCATAAATAATGAAAAAACTTGATGATTTTGAAAACGAGCTTTTAGCCGACTTTGAGCAAGGGAAGCTAAAATCTATTGCACCGTCAAAAGCAGAGCTCACTACATTCAAAGCTGCGGCCACCGCAACTTTTCTAAAAGAAAAACGAATCAACATTCGTCTTTCATCGCCAGATTTAATGGACATTCAAGCCCGTGCACTTGAGGAAGGTCTGCCGTACCAGACACTTATTGCCAGCATTCTACATAAATTTGTATCCGGTAGATTTATAGAAAAACCTAGCCAGTTGGCACGTGATAGCAAGCAATAAGTGGCATGGCAATTAACATAGCGCGTAAATTTTAGGAGAATAAATTGTTTAAATTATTATTACTTTGTGCGCTATGCGTGACTACATTGACCGCTTGTGAAAAACAAAAACAAGCCTCGGCGGAGGTTGGGGCTATTCCTAAACAGATCCTCGACAAAGCGACTAAAGAAATTAACAAAGCGTCTGAGCTTGAAGCCGAAAGGCTGAAAGCGGCCGAAGCTGAAAGTGCGCCATAAAGTTTTTGAATTAAGTAGGGTAGGCATGTTCTGCCCACCCTACCTGGCTGTACTTTGAAAAGCAGGCCATTTATTTGGCGAAAACAACATAGGATATTAAATTTTGCAAAACTACAATCCCCAGCCTCTTCCAATATGAAATGAGTCTGAAAGTGTTATGTATTTCCACCAAGAAATGCGTCTGAATTGAATAGATAAGTTCTAAATCGGTCATGATGCGAGGCATGGTGATCAATATGGAAGAAGCGAAGTTGCAGACCTT
>CAINBI010000080.1 GCA_903846555.1 uncultured Pseudomonadota bacterium | reverse complement strand
TTTGCGCCTATCCCACCCAAAGTCATGAGATGCTGTTTGATGCGCATACGCGCGCCTTTACCGCATTAGGTGGCATCACTAAACGCGGTATCTACGACAACATGAAGAGTGCTGTCGATAAGGTGCAAAAAGGTAAAGGCCTATAGGTCTTGGATTAATGTTTACACTTCATAGGTATCATGAACACTTACTTTCTCCACAATTCAGACAGGTTAAGCAGCCATCCATCATGATGACGGCTTTGGTGCTGCATTTTCCACAGACGCTTGCGCCTTTAGGAAAGCCGTCAGCGTTAACTTCTTCGCCTGGTTTAGCGTGTTTTTCTAGGTATTCTGCTTTTTTGTCTTCTACCAATTTTTGTTGATGCTGGTCTAAGCCTGGTTTTTTGAGCATACCAATTTCTTGTAGATGTTGCTCAACCACTTCGCCAATTTCAGCTACTAAGCTAGGGATGAATTTGCCACCTTTTTTGAAATAGCCGCCGCTGGGTTCAAAAACACTTTTAAGCTCTTCTACCAAAAAGGTAACATCGCCACCTTTACGGAACACGGCCGACATGACGCGGGTGAGGGCGACTATCCACTGAAAATGCTCCATGTTTTTTGAGTTGATGAATATTTCGAAGGGGCGGAGATGCTCTTGTGGCGTGCCTTCGTTCATAATGACATCGTTTATGGTGATGTAAAGTGCATGCTCTGTAACAGGTGTTTTGATTTTGTAAGTGTTGCCTACAAGTTTATCTGGACGGCTGAGTGGTTCACCAATTTGCACTACTTTAGCGGCTTCAATCTGTTGCGCCTCTAATTGTGCAGCTTTGTCTTCAGCCTCTTTTTTATCCTGCTCATTCACTAGTGCATAGCCAACGATTTTCTTATCAATTTTAACTGTCATTATATGTTCTCCTTAAATTTTGCCTTGCGTGTGAAAGCCGTCACCCAGTCTTACTTTTCGCTGGGTTCCGCCTTAAGTGCAGAATGGTGGTTTAGAATTTCTCTTTTATACATTCGGTAATGCTTTCTATTATTTACATTAATGCTAATGCATTCAATTTTTACTGCAAATAATCTGACTAAACTTTCAGCGTGACATCAAAAACAAGCAACATCATAAAACACATTATGTTGATAATCAAGGATAATTTTATACGCTATATTGTGTTTTATGGTTAATTGAACTTCGGTGAACTCATGTTGAGAGACGTTGTAATTAGCGATGACTATTGTCGCCATTGAAACCAATGGCGACCAGCATTATGACCAAAACATGGTATTTAATTCACAGGGATAGTGTTATTTGTTCAGCGTGGCTTTTTAGAAGCCTAGTAAGAAAGCCTGTGATTAAGTTAGCCTGAACCTACCATTAAGCGATCTACCGTTTTACCTTTAATTAGATGCGATTCAATAATCTCATCAATATCTTCATTATCAACAAAGGTGTACCAAATGGCTTGCGGGTAAATTACTAATAATGGGCCTTTTCCGCAGCGATCAAAACAACCCGCGCGGTTAATACGTACTTTACCTTCACCATTTAAACCTAACTTTTTGACACGCGCTTTCATGTGCTCAAACGCGGCTTGCGCACCATTGTTCATGCAGCAAGATTCACCATCTTCACGTTGGTTTAGGCAGAAAAATACATGATGCTGAAAGTGGTTGGTCATATTAAAAGGTCTCAATGGTGTCTCAGCATCTATATTTTAAGGGTATCAATGGCTTGGCATTGAGTTAATCGGGCATCTATTTGCTAAACAAGCCCAAAGTCTTATGTAGCATGCGCTTATTGTCGAAGCCGACACGGCGTATTGTGATCATCAATTGCCAGTGGCGACACTATCTTCTTTGGTAAACGTCCACGTTCTGGTGATGCTCAAAATATCAATCTCCTTACGCACGTCATCTGGAAACCTTGCGTACGGCGCGGCTAACTCAACGATGTGTCTTGCTGCTTCGTCTAATATTTTATGTCCAGAACTGCGATTGATTTCGATATTTTCTATGCTGCCGTCAGCCTTAATTGAAACAGTCATTAGTAATTGCCCGTAAAGTTTTAGGTCCCTAGCCGCTTCTGGGTAATTGAGATTTCCAACTTTCTCCACCTTTTGACGCCATGAATCCACATAAAGCGCATAGCGATACTCCTTTGCCCGCGCACCGATAAATTTACGCTTGGGTGGTTTTTGATATTCATCCTGCTGTTTAGAAATGAGCGCCTCTAAACGATCCATTTCTAGTGCAGCGGCTGTAAGATCATGCATATCAAGCTTTTTATTTGGTGTTTCTTGATTGCCTGTTTCTGATTGTTTTGATGTTGCAATTTGTACAGGCTGCGACGTTATTTTATGCGTGGATTTTAATTGCGTCATCAATTCTTGCGCTTGCTTTTCTGGCGTCGTTACACGCTTTTGCTCTTTTGTTTCTTGGGAAATTTTCTGGGCGGCTTTGGCACCAGATGGCGTTGCTGCTGTTGGTTTAGCCGTAAATTCAACATTTTTCTGCTTGAGTGCAGGCAGGGAGGATTTTATTTCTCTGTTTTGATCGGTATTGCCGCCACGATCTAAATTTGCCTGTGCAAAGGCGTCAGCCTTATCAGGCTTGCTATTGGTTTTTGAGTTGACTAACATCACCTCCAGCACGGGCAAACGGTTGGTGAATTTTTTCAGGTCTGGCTCAAAACGAATGGCCAAAATGGCCGCGTGTACTAACAATGACAGCCAGATGGCAACCGCCATAGCGCTCATGGTTTTTAATTGAACGATGAGCGAGGTCTGGCCTTTTGCTTTTACCTCTTTGCGTGGAGTTGCCAATTTTTAGGTCGCAGTAGTGTTTTCTGTAAGATTATGCGTGTCGATCAGATTCATTTAAAGTAATTATTGAGTGACTTTGGCTTGTAAAGCGTCGAGTATTTTTTGATGCACGCCGCCAAAACCACCATTGCTCATGGCCAATACATAGTCGCCAGTTTTTGCTGCTGCCGCAATTGCGGCAACCATAGACTCTAAATCTTCATACACATTGGCTTTATCTTTAATTGGCGCCATTGCCTCAGTTGCATCCCATCCCAAATTTGCGCCGTAACAAAATACTAAATCCGCCTCAGCTAAACTCGCTGGCAAGGCATTTTTCATCACGCCTAACTTCATGGTATTAGAGCGCGGCTCTAATACTGCCAATATTCTGGCACCATCGCTTGCGCTACCAACTTTACTACGCAACCCAGCAACCGTGGTGGTAATAGCCGTCGGGTGATGGGCAAAGTCGTCATACACGGTTATGCCATTCACCACGCCGCGAATCTCCATACGGCGTTTTACATTTTTAAACTCGGCTAAAGCCTCAATCGCTACCTCCACAGAAACGCCCACATGCCTCGCCGCCGCAATGCTAGCCAGTGCATTCATGCGATTATGTTCGCCGAGTAAATCCCAAGCTACATGACCTTGTAATTTGCCCGCAAACGTCACATCAAAACTGCCATCACTTTGTGCATTAACGGCTTGCCAATCGGTATCTGAGCCAAACTTTTCAACTGGCGTCCAGCAACCTTTAGCGATCACTCTTTGTAAACTGGCCTCTTTGCCGTTGCTCACAACCAAACCAGCTTGAGGAACCGTGCGTACTAAATGATGAAACTGTTTTTCAATGGCGGCTAAATCTTCAAAAATATCCGCGTGGTCATATTCAAGATTATTTAACACCGCCGTGCGCGGACGGTAATGCACAAATTTTGAGCGTTTATCAAAAAATGCCGTGTCGTATTCGTCGGCTTCAATCACAAAAAATGGCGAAATACTTTTACAGTCTTGGGCAGGCGCTTGCGGCAAACGCGCAGAAACTGCGAAGTTTTGCGGCACGCCACCAATCAAAAAGCCCGGCGCTAAGCCTGCGTATTCCAATATCCAAGCTAACATAGAACTGGTGGTAGTTTTGCCATGCGTACCCGCCACAGCCAACACCCATTTACCTTGCAGCACATTTTCTGCCAGCCATTGCGGGCCAGAAATATAGGGTAAACCACGATTTAATATTTCTTCCATCAAAGGATTGCCGCGCGACACCACATTGCCAATCACATAAATATCAGGATTTAGCGCCGTTTGCGACGGGTCAAAACCTTCGATAAGCTCAACACCTTGTGCAACAAGTTGAGTGCTCATCGGTGGGTAAACATTGACATCGCAACCGGTGACTTTATGGCCAGCAGCTTTGGCCAGCACGGCAATACCGCCCATAAAGGTGCCGCAGATACCTAATATGTGAATATGCATAACTTAACCTACCCTAAATTTGGCGCTAACCAACGCTCTAAATATTCTTTAGCTAAATTTCTGCGTTTAGCCATGTCTAGCAACTGATCTTCACCAATTTTATCTACGCTAAAATATTTAGCTTCAGTATGTGCAAAATAGAAGCCAGAAACAGCCGCGCCTGGCATCATGGCGAAAGATTCTGTGAGTTGCATGTCGATAGTTTCGCATTGCAGCACTTTAAACATGTCTAGCTTTACCGTGTGATCCGGGCAAGCGGGGTAGCCCGGTGCGGGCCTAATACCTTGATATTGTTCTTTAATCAGCGCCGATTTATCTAAGGCTTCATTGGCGGCATAACCCCAAAAATCTAGACGAATGCGTTCGTGCATATATTCGGCAAAGGCTTCGGCCAAACGGTCCGCCAGCGCTTTGACTAAAATACTGCTGTAATCATCGTGTGCATCTTCGAATTTTTTAACGTGTTTTTCGATGCCTAACCCAGCGGTGACGGCAAACATGCCTATGTAGTCCGACGTATTGGTATCTTTAGGCGCAATAAAATCTGCCAAACATTGATTTGGGCGGGCAACGCCATCAATCACTGGTTTTACCGTTTGCTGGCGCATGCCGTAATAAGTGAAGGCGATATTGTTACGCGTTTCATCGGTGTAAATTTCAATGTCATCATTATTCACGCTATTGGCGGGCAATAATGCTACCACGCCATTGGCGGCTAGCCAGCGGCCTTCGATGATTTTTTTAAGCATGGCTTGCGCTTCACTGAACAATTTAGTCGCGGTTTCGCCCACAACTTTATCGCTCAAAATGGCTGGGTAAAATCCTGCTAAATCCCAAGTTTGGAAGAACGGTGTCCAATCGATATATTGCGCAATGATGCTTAAATCGGCATTTTTAATTTCACGGCGACCTATGAATTTTGGCTTCACCGGCGTGTTGTCGCCAGTAAAAGAAAGTTTGGCTTTATTGGCGCGCGCTTCTTTAAGTGTGAGCATAGGCGTGCCTTTTTTATTGGCATGTTGAGTGCGGGCTTTTTCGTAATCGGTCGCCACTTCGGCAATATAAGTATCACGCGTTTCTGGCGTTAGTAAAGATTGCATCACAGAAACAGAGCGTGAAGCATCCGCCACATAGACCACTGGGCCATCATAATGCGGGGCGATTTTAACGGCGGTATGCGCGCGTGAGCAAGTGGCGCCACCAATTAACAGCGGCATCTTCATGGCTTTAAAATACGGGTCACGCTGCATTTCTTTGGCGATATGCGTCATTTCTTCTAACGATGGCGTAATTAAGCCAGAGAGACCAATAATGTCGGCATTTTCCGCTTTGGCCATGGCTAAAATTTCGGCCACTGGCACCATTACGCCCATGTTCACCACTTCAAAGTTATTGCATTGCAACACCACAGAAACGATGTTTTTACCAATATCATGCACATCGCCTTTTACCGTGGCGATGACCATTTTGCCTTTAGGTTTAGCCACAATACCGGTGCGTTTTTCATCGGCCGCTTTTTCGGCTTCAATAAATGGGATTAAATGCGCTACCGCTTGTTTCATCACGCGTGCTGATTTCACCACTTGCGGCAAGAACATTTTACCTTGACCAAACAGGTCGCCAACAATATTCATGCCGTCCATCAACGGGCCTTCAATCACATGGATAGGCCTGCCACCGCTGGCTTCAACCGCAGCACGGGCTTCTTCGGTGTCTTCTACAATAAACTCGGTAATGCCATGCACCATCGCGTGGCTTAAACGTTTTTCTACTGGCATAGGCGCTTCAGGCGTACCGCGCCACTCCAGCGTTGCCGCTTCTTTTTTACCGCCAGCGACTAGTGTGCCAGCAATTTCTATCATGCGCTCGGTGGGGGCTAAAGGATTATTCGCGTCGATAATACGGTTCAACACTACATCTTCAACACGCTCACGCAACTCTGGCGCTAGGTCGTCATAAACGCCCATCATGCCAGCGTTTACAATACCCATCGTCATACCGGCTTGAATAGCGTGGTATAAAAATACCGTGTGTATCGCCTCGCGCGCGGGGTCGTTGCCTCTAAAGCTAAAACTTACATTAGATACGCCGCCTGAAATTTTGGCGTGTGGCAGATTTTGTTTAATCCATCGCGTGGCTTCAATAAAGTCCACCGCGTAGTTGTTATGCTCTTCAATACCCGTCGCAATGGCAAAAATATTCGGGTCAAAAATAATGTCTTCAGGAGGAAAAGCTATGCCGACTAATAAATCATAAGCACGTTTGCAAATTTCTGTTTTACGCGCGTAAGTATCGGCTTGGCCTTTTTCATCAAACGCCATCACGATCACGGCTGCGCCATAACGGCGGCATAATTTAGCCTGACGTAAAAACTCGGCTTCGCCTTCTTTCATCGAGATTGAATTGACGATAGATTTGCCTTGCACGCATTTTAAACCAGCCTCAATCACGCTCCATTTACTGGAGTCGATCATCATTGGCACACGCGCAATATCGGGCTCGCTGGCGATTAAATTCAAAAAATGCGTCATGGCTTTGACGGCGTCCAGCATGCCTTCATCCATGTTAATGTCAATCACTTGCGCGCCGTTTTCTACCTGCTGACGGGCGACGGATAAGGCTTCATCATATTGTTCGTTAATAATCAGCCGCGCAAAGGCTTTAGAACCCGTCACATTGGTACGCTCGCCGACGTTTACAAACAAAGAGCTATCATCAACGATGAATGGTTCTAAGCCTGACAATTTAAGCGTTTGTGGCAACACTGGCGGTATGCGTGGCGCGATGTCTTTAATTTCATTGTAAATGGCGTTGATATGCGCGGGCGTAGTGCCGCAACAGCCCCCGGCAATGTTCAAAAAGCCGCTTTCGGCAAATTCTTTGACCAAGCTTGAGGTTACATCTGGCGTTTCATCAAAGCCAGTGTCTGACATAGGATTTGGCAAACCAGCATTGGGGTAAATGCAGACAAAAGTATCGGCGATTTTAGAAATTTCTTCTACATAAGGGCGCATTAAAGTGGCGCCTAATGCACAGTTCAAGCCTATGGTCAGCGGTTTTGCGTGGCGCACAGAATGCCAAAATGCCGTCACCGTTTGGCCAGATAAAATACGGCCAGAAGCATCCGTCACCGTGCCAGAAATCATGATGGGGAAACGTAAGCCGCTTTCTTCAAAAAACGCATCAATGGCAAATAAAGCCGCTTTACAATTCAGCGTATCAAAAATGGTTTCCACCATTAAAATATCCGCACCGCCTTCTACCAGTGCTCGCGCTTGCTCTAAGTAAGCGTTTACTAACTGGTCAAAACTGACGTTACGCGCCGCCGGGTCGTTCACGTCAGGTGAAATGCTGGCAGTTTTAGGCGTAGGGCCTAAGGTTCCAGCCACAAAGCGCGGTTTATCTGGCGTGCTGAATTTAACACATGAGGCTTTGGCAATTTTGGCGGCTTGCACGTTCATTTCGTACACCAAATGCGCCATGTGGTAATCGTCTTGCGCTACGCTGGTGGCACCAAAAGTATTGGTTTCAATAATATCGGCACCTGCGGCTAGATATTTTTCGTGAATTTCTTGGATGATATGCGGCTGCGTTAAAGTTAATAACTCATTGTTGCCTTTTACAAACAATTCACGCTGCCCTGCTGGCGCGGCAAAATCTGCAAAACGTGGGCCTCGATAATCGGCTTCAGTCAGCTTGTATTGCTGAATCATGGTGCCCATTGCGCCATCTAAAATTAAGATGCGTTGCGCTAATAATGCACGTAACTGCTGCTCTACTGCGGATATATGAGAGTCTTGCATTTAATTCTTTCGATGACTTTGCATGGGGTGTAGGGTGTCTCTATTATTTCAATTTTCTAAGCTAGATAAGGCGCAATTAAAAAATTAAGATGCTGCATATGCTGATATGTAAGGACTAATTTTTTATGAGCATCGCAGTATAGCCACGAAAATTTAAATAATAGAGATACCCTGTAGGGACTAGTCGTTATTTTAACACGCTAATCTTTAGGCATCGCCACCCTAAAGTAAACAAGCTCAGAAACAGACGAGTGAGAAATAAGCCACGCAATCAAGCCTTTAATTTTAATGGCAAGCCAGCGACTACAAACGTGGCCTGATTGGCGACAGCTGCCACCGCCTGATTTAGTCGACCTTGCTCATCTTGAAACTGGCGGTTAATTTCACCCAGCGGCACAATGCCCATGCCCACTTCGTTACTGACCAAAATAATCGTGCCTGGCAAACTGGCTAGCACGGTCAGTAGCGCCTCACGCTCTACTTGCCAGCTAGATTCCTTGGGTGGATTACAGTCCGCACAAATCCATTGGGCTAGCCATAATGTGAGGCAATCTACAATTAAGCATTGATTAGGTGCAGCCAAGCGGCTAAGTGTTGCGGCAAGATAATGCGGCTCTTCTACCAAGGCCCAATCGACGGGGCGGCGGTCTTGATGATGTTGTATTCTTGCGCCAAACTCTGCATCATAAACTTGAGCGGTAGCCATGTAAGTGACGGTTAAGCCACTCTCCGCCGCTAGTTTTTCTGCGTAAGCACTTTTGCCAGAACGTGCGCCGCCTAAAATTAAGTGTGTTGTCATCAATGGTCTCTTTGTTTCTTGTGGATTCTTGTGGGCTTGCTGTGTAGGAAATCGTCATTCGATTCAATCATAGCATGCGGTAAATATCCACCAATATGCTTAAAATAGATGCTCTGGGAAGCCCGTCCCTATTGCCTCACAGGGCAGGTGTTTTTAGGCTTTGCAAGCCATGACTAATATTCTTGCGCGATAGCCTAGCTATTCCTGTATGGCCTATTTCCGAATAATCGCTTGCACTTGCTTTAAACCCTGCCTGATCAGCAATGGCCCAGAGCGGTGCATTGAGTCGCATAAGTTGCTGCAATGGCAACGTAAAGGTCGTAACAGGGTAGTGGCGTGCGTCAGGCAGCCAGTCACGCCACCGCAGTCAAAAAGATATTTCCATCGTCAGCTTAACCAATATCCGCCGCACTCATGCCAGGCTTGTCCAACAAACGGTTCAGATTGTGGCTCGCTACGCGATCACAATCTAACCTTATTCGTTAGATTTCATGGGCAAGAACCATACAAGTGCCTTGACCAATGCCGGCGACAGACCAGTAGCCGTTGCCATCAGATTCAATATGCAGCGAGACCTTCTGTTCATGTGTAACCGAAAACGCGAGATCATAGCCACCCGCGCTAGACGAGATACTGGCCGTGAATTCGGTGTGCTTGTGCTGGCGTATGAAGGCTGCCAACTCTGAGTTATTTGGAAGAGGCAGACTCATAAGGATTACGTCGCGCTGCCCCTTCGTGGATAGCGGATCATCGCCTGCCACCAATAGGAAGCCAGCGTCTGCAATTGAGTCTCTTAGGACGATTGAAGGCATGTTGAGAAATCTAACGACGTTGTAGAAAAACCCCATTCTATCCATCCATTTCAGCTTCGGGTAAATTTTTTTCAAGCCAAACGGTCGTCTTCATTCTTTACTTTTTTTGGCTTCTCGCTTTTTAGGCTATTCTCACTACAATCCAGCCAATCTGTCATGTCGCAGCCCGCGCTATAGCCGCAATGATGATGCTTTTTTCGTGGCAGGCGCTCTCACGTTACTTGGACGACGGTCGCATTGAGATTGATCATAATGCGGCAGAACGATCGGTGCGTGGCATTGCCATCGGGCGTAAGAACTATTTGTTTCTGGGTTCTGATTTAGGCGGTGAGCGTGCGGCAACCATGTATAGTTTGATTGGCTCAGCCAAGCTCAACGACATTAACCCTAAGGCGTATTTGCGCCACGTCATGTCGGTGATTGCAGATTACCCAGTGAATCGGGTGGCTGAGTTGTTACCTTGGAATGTTCAGTTAGGTTAAAACATAGGATGAATATTGACCATTTATCTGAAGAAGAGTTGATCCACTT
>CAINBI010000079.1 GCA_903846555.1 uncultured Pseudomonadota bacterium | reverse complement strand
TCGAATTATTCCCAAATCTTTCATGGTGATCATCTCCTGTTAATCCTGCTCATTAAAAGAGCAGGTAGGTTAATCACTCTGGGTAATTTTAGGCGCGCACTAGTGGCATATTTCGGGTAGTTTTAATTGCGTACCAACAATGTTTTATTCGCTTAATCAATCAATAAACAACAAGTTAGCCGCGTTAACTATGTTGGCTAAACCAGCTAAACACGCTCAACTATTAGTCTTCTAGGCGTGATTTTTCCATCACTTTGCTGCTCGCCCAAGCCTAAAAATATTTTCTGTCCAGTATATAAACGTAGCAAACCTTTAGGAATTACGCCACTCTGCCATACGGCTTGGCCTTGTTGCAGATAAAATGCACTGTCCGCATCTAATATAATCTCTGGTAGATATTGCACTGCACTATCGGGTGGCAATAGCGCTAAAGCACGCTCTTCTTCTGACATTGCCACAAACTGATCCATCGTTATGGTCTGCGCTATATTGTAATTAGCTGTAGCGGTTCTGCGTAAGCCAATCAAATGAGCGCCGCAGCCAAGCTCATTGCCAATATCTTCCGCCAAGGTGCGAATATAAGTGCCTTTGCTACACTTCACAGTGATAGTTGCCACATCCTCTGCGAAGCTATTGAGTTCTATGCTATGTACGGTAATCACCCGCGCCGCACGTTTAATTTCCACGCCGGCTCTGGCGTATTCATACATCGCTTTACCTTCGTGCTTTAAGGCAGAATACATCGGTGGAATTTGGCTGATTTCGCCGACAAATTGCGTAGAAGCTTGCTCAAACTGCACTTGACTTACATTCACTGGCTTTGTGGCTAAGACTTCACCCTCAGCGTCGCCAGTATTAGTGGTGACGCCTAACTTAACGGTCGCCACGTAGACTTTATCGGCATCGGTTAAGAAGTGGGCAAACTTGGTGGCTTCACCGAAGCAAAGCGGTAGCAAACCAGTCGCAAGTGGATCTAGCGTGCCAGTATGCCCAGCCTTGGCCGCTTGATAGAGTATCTTGACTTTTTGTAGCGCTTGGTTAGATGAGTAGCCTAAAGGCTTATCTAACAACAACACACCGCTGATATTTTTTTTGACTCTTTTAAACTGCAAAATCTGGACTTTATAACGAGATATTCAAGTTGATGTTTTACGGCTTTTCAGGTTTTGAAGCTAATGCCGCATCAATCAATTTCGACATCATCATGCCGTTATCGATTGAAGCATCATAGACAAAATGAAGCATAGGCACTGTGCGCAACAACATGCGTTTAGCCAGTTGCGTACGTAAATAGCCGGCAGACTTTTCTAAACCTTGCTGCGTGCTATCACTGGCTTTTGCAGCGCTGTAAAAAATCTTAGCATGCGCCATGTCGCCAGTCACTTCAACAGCCGTAATCGTCACCATACCTACGCGCGGATCTTTGACTTCAAACTGTAGCAAATCAGCGAGTTCACGCTGCATTTGCTCAGCGACACGGTGACTACGAGAAAATTCTTTAGCCATTCTTGATTGATATCCTAAAGTGTACGTGCTACTTCAATGATTTCGTAAACTTCTAGCAAATCGCCGATTTCAATATCATTGAAGTTTTTCAGTGACAAACCACATTCAAAGTTGTTTTTAACTTCTTTAACATCATCTTTAAAGCGTTTTAGAGAGTCCAGTTCGCCAGTATGAATAATCACGTTGTTACGTAATACGCGTACTTTTGAATTACGTTTAATCATGCCGTCTTGCACATAACAACCCGCAATTGCACCCACTTTAGAAATACGGAATACTTCACGAATCTCTACGGTACCAATCATGCTTTCTCTATGTTCTGGCGGCAACATACCCCCTAGAGCGGCTTTAATTTCGTCAACTGCTTCGTAAATAATATTGTAGTAACGTGCATCAACCCCTAGCGTTTCGATTAACTTACGCGCACCAGAATCGGCACGTACGTTAAAGCCGATTAACACCGCTTTAGAGGCCGCAGCCAAGTTCACATCTGATTCGTTAATTGCACCAACGCCAGTATGAATAACATTAACTTTAACTTCTGAAGTCGATAGTTTTTGTAGGCTGGTTGCCAACGCTTCGTAAGAACCTTGTACGTCTGATTTAATGATTAAGCCTAGTGTTTGCACTACGCCTTCACCCATTTGCTCAAACATATTTTCAAGTTTAGAAGCTTGTTGTTTTGCTAATTTAACTTCGCGGAATTTACCTTGGCGGAAGTTTGCAATTTCACGGGCTTTACGCTCATCGTTCAAAACAATCATATCTTCGCCAGCGCTTGGTACATCAGACAAACCTTGAATCTCTACCGGCATCGATGGGCCAGCTTCTTTAATGTCGTTGCCTGATTCGTCCATCATTGCACGGACTTTACCAAATGTAGAGCCAGCTAAAATCATGTCACCGCGTTTTAAAGTACCAGATTGCACTAAAATTGTCGCTACTGGGCCGCGGCCTTTATCTAAACGACCTTCAATGACAATACCTTTTGCTGGTGTATTTTTAGGCGCGGTTAACTCTAGTAGTTCAGCTTGTAAAAGTACCGCCTCTAACAACTCATCAATACCTTGACCCGTTTTAGCAGAGACCTCTCTAAACATCACTTCGCCACCAAACTCTTCTGGTACCACTTCTTGTGCGACCAGCTCAATTTTAACGCGCTCAGGCTCAGCGCCTGGCTTATCAATTTTATTGATAGCAACCACTAACGGCACACCTGCGGCTTTAGCATGGTGAATCGCCTCTATCGTTTGTGGCATCACGCCATCGTCCGCTGAAACCACCAAAATCACCACATCAGTGGCCTTTGCACCACGCGCACGCATGGCGGTAAACGCCTCATGGCCTGGAGTATCTAAGAAAGTCACCATGCCGCGCGGCGTTTCAACGTGATAAGCACCAATATGCTGGGTAATACCGCCAGCCTCGCCTGAAGCCACACGGCTACGACGGATGTAATCTAGTAATGACGTTTTACCGTGATCCACATGACCCATTACCGTAACAACAGGTGGACGCGCTTCAATAATCGCTGCTGCGTGTTCAGCCTCTTCAACAAATGTATCTGGGTCATTAGGCGCTGCGGCTGAGGCTCTATGGCCCATTTCTTCAACGATAATAATCGCAGTTTCTTGGTCTAGCACTTGGTTAATCGTAACCATCATGCCCATGCCCATTAACGCTTTAATCACCTCGCCAGATTTAACTGACATTTTATGCGCTAATTCAGCCACAGTGATGGTTTCTGGCACCAGCACTTCATACACAATTGCCTCAGTAGGCGCATTGAATGAATGCTGTGAATCATCATCTGACTGGTGCCTATGCTTGCCTTTGGGCGCGCGCCAGCCTGGTTTTCCAGCATTGGTGTCACCGCGTGTTTTTAAACCACGTTTTTTATTTTCGGCGTCAGTCCACTCTTTGTTATTACCTTTACCTTTTTTAGCTTCTTTAGCAACCGCTGGCTTGGCAACACCCTCTTTAACAACTGGCTTATGCAGTGTGCCTTCAGACAACTTAGTAGCTTTCATATTTGCAGCTTCTGCATCAGCCACTTTTTTAACTTCGTCATCAATACGGCGTTGTACCAACTCTTGTTTTTTACGTAAATCGTCTGCTTGCATTGCCGCTAGCGTAGCATGGCGTTTAGCTTCAACTTCACGTAGCGCCATTTCGTCTGCGCCTAGCAAGTCTTTACGGCTAATTGTTTTTGAAACGACAGACTCAGCCTTTGCTGGCTTGACTTTTGCAGACTCTATTACAGCGACAGGTTCAACTGCTGCAGGTTCTGCCTTGGCTTGCTCAACCTTATTTTGTTTAATTTCCACTGGCGCTACTTCCACCACCACAGGCGCAGCTTCCTCAAGCGCAGGAACTTCTACCGCAACCAGCACCTCAGCGATTTCAGCCTCAAGCGACTGCGGTGCTTCAGCGACCACATCAACTTGTTCAGCCGGTGCGGCTAAACCTTCTACAGCCAATGTTGACTCATCGTCATGTTCGCCCACTTCAGCATCATCACGCTGTTCAATCACACGTTTTTTACGCACCTCTACTTGAATAGTGCGTGCTTTGCCAGTGTTATCCGTTTTTTTTATTTCGGTACTAGATTTGCGAGTCAACGTAATTATATTTTTAGGCGCCAGCGTGCCATGCTCTTTACGCAAATGATCCAGCAATGCAGTTTTGTCATTTTCGCTCAATTGATCATCCGCGTTTGACTTATGCACGCCAGCACTCTTTAGCTGCTCTAATAACAATACTGTTGGCAGCTTTAATTCGCCAGCAAATTGTTCTACGGTTGTTTGTGCCATCTTGTTGCTCCAGTGTTCTTTTCTAAGCTTTATTGCCTAGCGGTACTGCTTTATTACTTTAAATGCATTGATTAAGTAAGCCAACTTAATTAAGGCAGCTCACGCCCAACTGACCAAGGCCTATTTAAACCAAGGCGCGCGCGCTGTCATAATTAACGCTTTTGCTCGCTCGGCATCCATGTTAGTAAGCTCTACCAATTCATCGACAGCTAACTCAGCTAAATCATCCATAGTAGGTACGCCTTTTGACGCTAACAAATGTGCAGTATCGTCATCCATACCTTCCATCGCTAATAAATCATCTGCAGCCTCTTCAACCTTCTCTTCTTTTGCAATCGCTTCAGTCAGCAAAGCTGCGCGTGCCCGCTTACGCAACTCTTCGATAGTCTCTGCATCGAATGATTCGATTTCATTCATCTCTGCCAGCGGTACATAAGCAATTTCTTCTAACGTGCTAAAGCCTTCCTGCACCAATATTTCCGCCACTTCAGCATCTACATCCAATTTTTCCATAAAGAGCTGGCTCACACCAGCAAACTCTTCTTGGTTTTTTTGAGCAGCTTGATCTACAGTTAGAATATTCAACGTCCAACCAGTAAGCTCTGAAGCCAAACGCACGTTTTGACCATTACGGCCAATCGCTAATGCTAACTGCTCCTCATCCACAACAACATCCATGCTGTGCGCATCTTCATCCACCACAATACTTGCAACTTCTGCTGGTGACATTGCATTAATAACAAATTGTGCTGGCTCCATGCTCCAAAGCACAATATCCACGCGCTCTCCAGCCAATTCACCCGTCACAGCCTGCACACGCGAACCGCGCATACCTACACAGGTACCTACTGGGTCAATACGCTGATCGTTACTTTTAACGGCGATTTTTGAACGTAAGCCAGGATCACGCGCCGCAGCTCGTATCTCTAACAAACCTTCCTCAATTTCAGGCACTTCTAATTCGAATAAGCGCACCAAGAAATCCGGTGTGATTCTGGATAAAATCAGTTGCGGACCACGACCACCACGCTCAATGCGAGAAAGAAACGCACGCACGCGGTCACCCACACGCAAGTTTTCTTTAGGGATCATTTGCTCACGCGGCAATAAAGATTCAATACGACCGACTTCGATAATCGCATTGCCTTTATCCATGCGCTTAATCACACCCGTAACTAACTTTTCATCACGCGCTAAAAAATCTTCTAATATCTGCTCGCGCTCTGCTTCACGTACTTTTTGCAGAATTACTTGCTTTGCTGCCTGCGCACCAATGCGACCAAAAGCGATACTTTCTAACGGCTCTTCGTAATATTCGCCAATTGTTAAGCCTTTTGCATGGTCACTCTCTTCATCAATTTGATAAGCTGAATTTTCCAACAAATCATAATCAACGTATTGCCAGCGCCTGAATGTTGCGTATTCGCCTGTTTCACGGTCAATTGCCACGCGCACGTCTGCATCATCATGATGTTTTTTCTTGGTTGCTGAAGCTAAAGCCAGCTCCAACGCAGTAAAAATGACTTCTTTAGTCACGTTTTTTTCATGCGCTAAGGCATCTACCAACAATAAAATTTCACGACTCATGATCTATCTCCGACTAAAAATTTGCAGATTAACTGCCTTAATTCATTCAATTTTTTATTTTAAAATGACTTATTTAAATATAACTTAAAGCCAATTTCGACTAGCAAGCTATTAAAATACTGGGTTCAAACGCGCCTTTTCAATATTGCTCAATGCAATTATATAAACTACACCGTCACAATCAAGCTGTACTTCACCATTTTCTATGCCACGGATAAAACCGACAAAATTCTTTTTTGTAACACTCTCTTCTTTGCCGGCTGATTTCGCATTCACAACCAACTCAATAATTGGCACACGTATTTTTACGGTAGCTCGCTCACCTACAAACCGAACAAAATCCTGCTCTTTTCTTAGCACACGATCCATACCTGGAGATGAAACCTCTAAGCGGTCATAATCAATGTCATTCTCAATTGCAAGTACATTACCCAACTGATTGCTGACTAGGGAGCAGTCATCAATATTCACACTATCTTTAATGTCAACGGGGTTTTTCTTGTCAATAAAGACCCGCAACACTTTCCCGCGATTTGAAATCTCAAGATCTACAAGATCGAAACCTAACTGATTTACCGATGTTTCTATCAAAGTATGCAAATCCTGCATGTTACCTAACCCCTAATTACCACCACAACACGGCCTAAACGTACGTAAGTTGCAGAAACAAAAAATGGGCACAAAGCCCATCGAAAAATTCCTCGCGTATTATACCAATGAATTCAATGAATTGGAATCAAAACAAATAAATAGCATTCTCAGCCACCCATTTTTGGTTTAATAATGCGCGTACATCTCGTTTTAACCCTTCATCTCAGCAACACCAACCCTACAAATCAATAGCGATGTGCCACACAAGCCACCTCGGTTTAACGCAATGATTTAATGCGTCTTTATCAAGACCCCGGAACCCGCAACCCAGCCCCCCGATTTCTTCGATCCTTCACACGCAAAAAAACCCCCACTATTCACATAGAGGGGGTTGAGTGTAGCGACTTACCTTTTCAGATAAAGCGCGATATCAATTGCTTGGCAGTGTCCTACTTTCGCATGCAAAAAGCATACTATCATCGGCGCTGGTTCGTTTCACGGCCCTGTTCG
>CAINBI010000078.1 GCA_903846555.1 uncultured Pseudomonadota bacterium | reverse complement strand
GATTGATCTACTAATTTGTTTTTAGCAATCCAAGGCATCATAGCGCGCAATTGACCACCCACTTGCTCAATTGGGTGAGCAGCGTTTAAGCGGCGGCGTGCAGTCATTTCTGGGTAGTTAGTACGACCTTCTAAAATGAACTGTTTAGCGTAGTTACCGTTTTGAATGTTAGCTAAACATGTTTTCATCGCAGCGCGTGATTGGTCGTTAATCACTTGTGGGCCAGTGACGTATTCGCCATATTCAGCATTGTTTGAAATTGAGTAGTTCATGTTGGCAATGCCGCCTTCGTACATTAAATCAACAATCAATTTAAGTTCGTGTAAGCACTCAAAGTAAGCCATCTCAGGCGCGTAGCCAGCTTCTACTAAAGTTTCAAACCCAGCTTTAACTAACTCAACAGCACCGCCGCATAATACTGCTTGCTCGCCGAATAAGTCAGTTTCTGTTTCTTCACGGAAATCAGTTTGAATTACGCCGCCTTTAGTGCCACCGTTAGCTGCTGCGTATGAAAGTGCAACTTCTTTAGCATGGCCAGATTTATCTTGATACACTGCAATCAATGAAGGAACGCCGCCGCCTTTTAGGTATTCTGAACGCACGGTGTGGCCTGGACCTTTTGGTGCAATCATAATCACGTCTAAATCAGCGCGTGGTGTGATTTGGTTGTAATGAATGTTAAAACCGTGTGCAAAGGCTAATGTAGCGCCTTGTTTTAAATGATCAGCAACATCAGCGCTGAAAATTTGTGCCATTGTTTCATCTGGCAACAATAGCATTACAACGTCTGCGTCTTTTACAGAAGCAGCGATTTCTTGTACGTTATGGCCAGCAGCAACTGCTTTAGCCCATGAGCTACCGCCTTGGCGTAGGCCAATAGTGACGGTTACGCCGCTATCTTTAAGGTTTGCCGCGTGTGCGTGGCCTTGTGAACCGTAACCAACGATAGTTACTTTTTTGCCTTTGATTAAACCAAGGTCTGCGTCTTTGTCGTAATAAACTTTCATTTTTTGTGCCTTTCTATGCAAATGCTAAATAAATTATAAATATGGTTTAAATATGCTGCTAAAAACTAAACTTGCTAAATGGTGTGTGACTTAATGATTTTGCTACTTAATAATGTGTGTCCTAAACTTTTAGAATTCGGTCACCGCGACCTATGCCAGAAGCGCCTGTACGCACGGTTTCTAGAATCGCCGCCTTATCTAAGCTTTCGATAAAAGCATCTAACTTATTGCCTGAGCCGGTAAGCTCAATGGTAAAACTGCCATCGGCCACATCGATAATACGGCCTCTGAAAATATCACACATGCGTTTCATTTCTTCTCTAAATACGCCTGTGGCTTTGACTTTTACGAGCATCAACTCGCGCTCAATAAACTTTCCATCATTTAAATCGAGGACTTTGACCACGTCGATTAATTTATTGAGTTGTTTGATAATTTGTTCGATAACAGCTTCAGACCCTGAAGTGACGATCGTCATGCGTGATAATGTTGGATCTTCAGTCACCGCAACAGTCAGCGATTCAATGTTGTAGCCACGCGCTGAAAACAAACCTGCCACGCGAGATAGCGCACCAGCTTCATTTTCCATTAACAGTGAAATAATATGACGCGACGTATGATGAGTCATTATAGGTTCTCCGCCAAAATCATTTCAGACAAGCCTTTACCGCCTGGTATCATTGGGAATACATTTTCTTTTTGGTCGGTTAAAAAGTTCATAAATACAAATCTGTCTTTAAGTTTAGGGCTAAATGCTTCAGCAAGCGCGCCTTCAACATCACTAGGATTTTCAATGCGCATACCAACGTGGCCATAAGCTTCAGCTAGTTTAACAAAATCGGGCAAGCTTTCCATGTAAGACTCGGCGTAGCGATTCTCATAGAAAAACTCTTGCCATTGACGCACCATACCAAGGTAGCGATTGTTAAGTAAAATCACTTTAATCGGCAGGTTGTATTGCAAGCAGGTAGAAAGCTCCTGAATATTCATCTGAATACTGCCTTCGCCCGTTACGCAAGCTACTTGCGCTTCAGGGTGGGCAAACTGCACACCCATTGCATAAGGTAACCCAACACCCATCGTGCCTAGGCCGCCAGAGTTAATCCAGCGACGTGGTTTATCAAACGGATAATATTGTGCAGCCCACATTTGATGCTGCCCAACATCAGACGTAACAAAGGCATCGCCTTTAGTCACTTCATGTAATTTTTGAATCACGTATTGAGGTTTAATAAACTCAGTACTTTGCGCGTAAGTTAAACATTTTTTACCGCGCCACTCTTCAATCTGCTTAAACCAATCTGCGAGTGCCGCAGTATTTTGAACTGGTTTTTCTGTCGCAATCAGGTCGTTCATGTCTGTCAGCACAGATTTAACATCGCCTACAATAGGCACGTCAATTTTTACGCGTTTTGAGATTGAAGATGGATCAATATCAATATGAATAATGGTACGAGGATTTGACAAAAAGTGCTCAGTGTTGCCGATTACGCGGTCATCAAATCTTGAGCCTACCGCTAGCAAAACATCACATTCTTGCATAGCCATATTGGCTTCGTAAGTGCCATGCATGCCTAACATGCCCAAGAAGTTTTTATCAGAAGCTGGAAAGCCACCCAAGCCCATCAATGTGCTGGTAATAGGGATGTTAAGTGCTTGAATTAATTTAATTAAATGCTCAGAGGCGTCACCCAGCACTACGCCGCCGCCCGAATACACCATCGGGCGTTTCGCTTCAGCAAGTAATTTTAGTGCCTTTTTAATTTGCCCTAAATGGCCTTTAGTGACGGGGTTATATGAGCGTAACTGTACGTTTTCAGGATATTCAAAGGTATGTAAATGCGCAGTAATATCCTTAGGAATATCGACTAATACTGGGCCTGGACGACCACTATTGGCGACATAAAACGCCTTTTTCATGGTCGCAGCAATGTCTTTAACATCTTTAACTAAAAAGTTATGTTTTACACATGGGCGAGTAATGCCGACAGTGTCGCATTCTTGAAAAGCATCTTCACCAATGGCATAAGTAGGCACTTGACCGCTAATAATGACCATAGGAATCGAATCCATATAGGCCGTAGCAATGCCAGTGATGGCATTAGTTGCGCCTGGGCCCGAAGTAACGAGTGCCACGCCGACTCTGCCTGTAGAGCGAGAGTAGGCATCAGCAGCATGAAGCGCAGCTTGTTCGTGACGCACTAAAATATGCTTGAATTTATCCTGATGGAAAATTGCATCGTAAATGTTAAGTACCGCGCCACCTGGGTAGCCAAATACAAAATCAACATTTTCTTCATGCAGGCAGCGGATTAAAATTTCTGCGCCAGTAAATTGTTGAGTACTTTGTTCCATGCTTGGGTCCATGCTATTTTTTACTTTAGATTTATGTTTTTTAATTAAACATAAGGATTTTTCACTAATTTAACGCCTGATTACACTAGGCTTAGTTACTTTTTTACATGCTTGTATACCAACCCTACACCATAACGGTTTGAGCGTATTTGGTCAAGGATGATAGTTGACAGGATGATAGTTTGACGATGCTCAACGTAATTTCTGCACTTTACAGTAAAACTGTTAAAATACGTTTTTAATAAATATGATGGCTTTAAACATCCGTCGCTAAGACCACATTCATGCAGCTATTCGGCATTCCTAACTGTAGCACCGTAAAAAAAGCGCGTGATTGGCTGACGAATAGCGGTGTGGCTTACGAGTTTTATGACTTTAAAAAACAGGGTGTTAGCCATGAGTTACTTGCAGGCTGGCTAAGCCAAGTACCTTGGGAAAAGCTCGTCAATCGCTCAGGAATGACATGGCGCAACTTGACCGATGTGGAAAAATCGGCTGTCATTGACGCGAATTCCGCGCTTAATTTAATGATAGATAAATCATCTGTCATCAAAAGGCCTGTATTGGTCAGTGATGGAAAAATCGTGTGCTTAGGATTTACTGAGGCAGCCTATAAAGAATTACTATGACAAATCCAACAAACGGCAACAAAACACATAGCAAAACTTTAAGCTTAGCGATTGATTTGCTTACGCGTCGTTCTAATACGCCTGAAGATGCGGGTTGCCAAGAGCTGATGATTTCACGTTTAGAGCCCTTAGGCTTTAAAATTGAGCGTATGCGTTTTGGTCATGTTGATAATTTATACGCTAGACGCGGCACTAGTGGTCCGTTATTGGTATTTGCAGGCCACACTGACGTAGTGCCAACAGGCCCGTTAGAAAAGTGGCACACACCACCGTTTGAGCCGACGATTAAAGATGGCATGCTCTACGCGCGCGGCGCGGCAGATATGAAAACCTCACTTGCGGCTTTTATTACTAGTATTGAAGAATTTCTCGAGGAAAATCCGAACCATCAAGGTTCTATTGGTTTGCTGATTACATCTGATGAAGAAGGCGTAGCCGTTGACGGCACCATCAAAGTGGTTGAAGCGTTAAAAGCGCGTGGTGAGTTGATAGATTATTGCATCGTTGGTGAACCAACCAGTAATAAGGTCGTGGGCGATATGATCAAAAATGGTCGCCGTGGTTCACTTTCTGGCAAGTTGGTGGTTAAAGGTGTGCAAGGCCATATTGCTTATCCGCATTTAGTTAAAAATCCAATTCATTTAGTTGCTCCAGCTATCAAAGATATGGTGGATAGGGTTTGGGATACTGGTAACGAATACTTCCCGCCAACCTCATGGCAAATTAGCAATATCAATGGCGGCACAGGCGCAACCAATGTGGTTCCAGGTGAGGTGGAGATTTTATTTAACTTTAGATTTTGCACCGCCAGCACTGAGGCTAACCTTAAAGAGCGCACGCATGCCATTTTAGATAAACACGCGCTTGAATATGATCTAGATTGGGAATACTCGCCGCCGTACATCACACCACGCGGTAATTTGGTCGAAGCCATTACTGAAGCCATTCAACAAGCTTATGGTGTTACGCCAGAGTTATCAACAACTGGCGGAACATCCGATGGTCGATTTATTGCCGACATTTGCCAGCAGGTGATTGAATTTGGTCCGCTGAATGCCACCATTCATCAATTAAATGAATGCGTAGGCGTGGCGGATATTGAGCCGTTAAAAGAAACTTACAAATTAACGCTAAAAAAACTTCTCTGCTAAATAAAATAGTTAATAGAACAATCTAATAGAAAATTAAGCAATGACCACTACTCACCAGCCAAATAACCCCATTGATTCAAACGTAACTGCAGAGCTATTTACCATACGCGACTGGATACGCTTTGCCGTTAGCCAGTTTGAAGCCTCGGACATATTTTACGGTCACGGCACGGATAACGCCTATGATGAAGCGGTTTGGCTGATAATGAGTGCGCTACATTTGCCGATGGACACGCTGAATAACTTTTTAGATGCCAGAATCACCAGCACAGAGCGCACAAAACTAGCCGCATTTATTGAGCAACGCATTACACAGCACACACCAACCGCTTATTTAGTCAAAGAAGCTTGGCTACAAGGTCTTAGGTTTTACGTAGATGAGCGCGTGCTGATTCCACGTTCGTTTATCGCAGAGTTGTTAAATAGCGATTTAACTGCGAGTGATTTAAATACGGATAGTTTAAGTGCCTGGATTGAGTTTCCAGAAATGATAGAAAGTGCAGCAGACCTTTGCACAGGCAGTGGCTGTTTGGGCATTTTGCTTGCCAACGCATTCCCTAACGCAGCAATTGACGTGATTGATATCTCACAAGATGCGATTGATGTAGCAAACATTAATATCGCCAACTATGGTTTAGAAGCGCAAGTTACCGCCATTAAATCAGACATGTTTAGCGCATTAACGGGTAAAAAATATGATGTTATCATCAGTAATCCGCCTTACGTGGATGCGCCCTCTATGGCGGCATTGCCAGCGGAATACCAAAATGAACCGCAATTGGCGTTGGGCAGTGGTGTTGCTGGCTTAGACCACACGCACACCATTTTGCGTGAGGCGGCTAACTACTTAAACGATGATGGCATACTGATCGTTGAAATCGGCCATAATCGCGAAGCTCTAGAGGCAGCATATCCAAACATGGTATTTACTTGGTTAGAAGTTTCATCAGGCAATGAATTTGTATTTTTACTCACTAAATCACAGTTAGAATAAATCCATAGCATCAATGGCGGTGATATAAATTATAGTTACACCAAATCAACAGTTACTTTAGGCAATCATATTTTGAATATCACTCCAACATCTAGCCAAACCATTAGCTGGCAAGAAGCCAGTAAAACCAAAACCAGCGTATGGCACTCTGAAAATGACGCGCCTGTGCCAAAAAAAGTGTTAATTACCGACGACACAATTAAAGCTGATGACGCCTACAAGCTTTGTTGTGAAGGCACTGCGCTACTTTGGCGCGGTGATTTTCAAAATGCAAAACTGCTGATGCAAGCACTTTCACGCAGAATAGATCGCCCACGTAAAAAACCAAAGAAAACTGGCGAAACCATGTTGCAGTCATTTCATTTGCATCGCCAAGGCCAATCGCAAAAAGCCCGAATTTTAGGCATGCTGGTGATTGAATTAAATGTAGGTTACAACATTAGCTTACGTCGCGCGCCAGATGTTAAAGCCGCTTGCGAGCATGCTTATGGTAAAAGTACGCAAGGTATCGTGGTTTCATTGCGTGAGATTTTGGGTTTGGTTGGCGCCTATGAATGGAGCAAAAGTGGTGTAGATATCCCAGTCATCAATAATAAAATTTACCCAAGCTATGGCGTTTTTTCGCCAATTCGTGGTGAATACCTAGACTTGATGGATGTAATGCCACTACCGGTGCCTTGTAACGTTGCCTTTGATATTGGTACGGGAACTGGTGTGCTGGCAGCTATTCTGGCTAACCGTGGTATTAGCAAAATTATTGCCACTGATAACGCTCACCGCGCTTTAGATTGCGCACTTAAAAATATTAATCTGCTAGGCTTAAAAAACAATGTGACATTGCTTGAAGCTAATTTGTATCCAAAAGCGGAGTATGGCAAAGCGGATTTAATTGTATGTAATCCACCTTGGTTGCCTGCACACCCAAGCTCAGCGCTAGAATCTGCAATTTACGATGAAAAAAGCCAAATGCTTAAAGGCTTTTTAAATGGCTTAAGCGCTCACTTAAATGATACTGGTGAAGGTTGGTTGGTGCTTTCAGACTTTGCCGAACATTTAGGCTTAAGAACACGCGAAGAGCTACTTGAATGGATAGCCGCAGCTGGCTTAAAAGTGATTGATAAAGCCGACACCAAAGCTAGGCATGGTAAAACGCTTGATGCGACTGATCCGCTATATGCTGCACGTAAGGCTGAAGTGACTTCCTTGTGGCGTTTAGTTAAGCAATAGACCACCATAAATAGCGGCGCTAACGATGACACGTAAAGTCACACATCTACTTGGTATTGCAGGGGTTGACCCCAGCGAGCGGGCTATCGCCATCACTTGGGCGCAGCGGTTGGAGTGGCCAGTGTTGCTGGTGGCGCTTTGGATTCCCGTGCAATGGTATTTAGAGGAAACTGGCACGGTCGGCATTGCCGCCGCACGTTGGTTTGATTGGGCAATCTGGTCGGTATTTCTGTTCGAGACAATACTTCTGACCTTGCTGGTCCAAGATAAGAAGCGCTATTTACTGACCAATTGGATGAACCTCGTCATTATTTTCGCTGGCTTACCTATGGAGTGGACATACACGCCGCTGATCGGCGTATTGCGAAACGTACGCTTGCTATTGATGATGTTTTTGTTGGTGCGCTTATCGCATCGCATTCGCAGCTACCTCGCTCGGGGCCACCTTGGTAACATGATGTTAATCACGGGTATTATCGTGGCGCTGACGGGTATTATTATTAGCCGACTCGATCCTTCGATAGGCTCTATCTGGGATGGTATGTGGTATTCATGGGTCACCATTTCTCACACGGGCTATGGCGACATCGTACCAAAAACAGCGGCAGGACGTTTTTTTGGCGCTATTCTCATCTTCTTTGGTATGGTGTTAGTCACGGTATTTACCGCCAATCTCTCAGCGTTTCTAATCGGTGGGGATATGGGGAAAACGACTCGTGGTGTTCGAAAAGTAGATAAAGAATCTGAGGAAACGCTGCACGAAATCATGAATAGGCTTGATCGTATTGAGCGACTACTGGAGCAAAAATCGCGATAATTTCAGCTTATTTAAAGTTGAGTTTAGTTGGGTCTTGTTGGGTTTGGCAGTGTGAAATTAACACTAAAAAAGTCATTTATATCATCAAAACAGATGCCCTGCGAAGCCCGTCCCTATTGCCTCGCAGGGCATCTATTTTTTAGCATTCTGGGTCTTCGTAAAGTTTTGTGTATTTGAGGTTTGAACAAGATTTTAGTTGAATTTAAAATAGGATGATTTGCTGTCTTTAGAGGTGTTCTATTTATCGGCCTCAACATGCTCTAAGTGGCCTTCGAGTATTAAGGCTCTATTTTCAGTAGTCGACCCAATTTAGCCACACATATATTTTTTCTGGTAGGTTAATAGGTGGGAAAGCGGTCTTGTAAAAACAATCATCACCGTAAGCTAAATTTGCTGAATGTAACCGCCCGTATGTTGACCATCTAAAAATACACGCACATTTCGTGGATAAATAAATACATGCTCGCCTTGTGTTAAACCTAGTTCGCGAAAGCGTGCTTGCGTCAGTTCAGCTTCTATCAACTCAACTTTGTTCGCTATCTTTAGCTCCAATCTTACCAAAGGACCAATTGCATTGATGTAATGCACATCAGCTTCAAATGCTGCACTATCACCATGACGCTCTTTATAGATTTCAATTTCATGAGGCCGCACAAAAGCTAATGCGGAACTGTTTTGTGTGTCATGATGTGCGTCTAGTTTTAAGCCAACATCACCAATTTTGGCTTCGCCTTCATGAATGTGGCTTTGGAATTGATTTACATTACCTAAGAACTGATAAACAAAAGGGGAAACTGGGTGGTCGTAAACTTCTTGCGGCGAACCTACTTGTTCAATTTGACCTTTGTTAATCACTACAACACGGTCTGCAACTTCCAGCGCCTCCTCTTGGTCATGCGTCACAAAGATGCTGGTAATGTGTAATTCATCATGTAGGCGGCGCAGCCAACGGCGTAACTCTTTACGCACTTTTGCATCTAAAGCACCAAACGGTTCATCTAACAGTAACACTTTAGGCTCTACCGCTAATGCTCTAGCTAAGGCGATGCGTTGACGCTGACCACCAGATAACTGCGGCGGATAACGGTCTGCTAACCAATCAAGCTGCACTAATTCCAACAGTTCATGCACACGTCTTTTGATTTCAGCGTCTGATGGGCGTGTTTCTTTTGGCCGGACGCGCAAGCCAAATGCGACATTCTCAAACACCGTCATATGGCGGAATAGTGCGTAATGTTGGAATACGAAACCGACTTCACGTTCGCGTACTTGGCGAGCGGTAGCATCTTCACCATAGAAATGGATGCTGCCAGAATCAGGCGTTTCTAAGCCAGCGATAATGCGTAATAGCGTAGTTTTACCGCATCCTGATGGGCCAAGCAGCGCTACCAATTCACCGCTAGGCACATCCAAGCTAACATCATTCAAGGCACTAAAACTGCCAAAGTTTTTTCTGATATTACGGATTTCTATACTCATCGTTTTATTCCAATCTAAATGTTGGGTGTATTTCTAATTAAAAGACTTTTCATGGCTACTCGCATTGCGCGCTACTTGCCATTCAACAAAGGTTTTAAGTGCCAGTGTTACCAGCGCCAGTAATGCGAGTAAAGATGCCACCGCAAAAGCAGCCGCATAGTTGTACTCGTTATATAAAATTTCCACATGCAAGGGCATCGTATTGGTCATGCCGCGAATATGACCAGACACTACCGATACCGCGCCAAATTCACCCATTGCACGCGCATTGGTCAGAATCACGCCATATAACAAGCCCCATTTCACATTGGGCAGGGTGATGCGCCAGAGAATCTGCCAGCCTGATGCGCCAAGGACTAAACCTGCTTCTTCCTCGTCTTTGCCCTGCGCTTGCATCAATGGAATAAGTTCACGTGCAACAAATGGAAAAGTCACAAACACGGTGGCTAACACAATGCCAGGGATGGCAAATATCACTTTCAAATCGTGGTCAATCAACGTTGAGCCTACCCAGCCTTGCATGCCAAATATCAAGACATAAATCAAACCCGCTATCACGGGTGAAACCGCAAAAGGTAAGTCAATTAAGGTAATCAATATGCTTTTACCTCTAAACTCAAATTTAGCAATCGCCCAAGCAGCAGCAACACCAAATACCAAATTAAGTGGCACAGCAATCGCTGCCGCTATCAAAGTTAGCTTGATTGAAGACAGGGCATCTGGGTCAGTTAAAGCGGTAATATAAGTATCAAAACCTTTACGTAAGGCTTCAGTAAACACCGCTGCAAGTGGCACCAATAAAAATAAACTTAAAAATAGTAAGACAATGCCTATCAGCGACCAGCGTATCCATACCGGCTCTGATGTTGCGCGACTACTGGCTACCTTGTTTTGATAACTACTATGTTGTGATGTGGTTGCTAAAGGCATTATTGAGTCTCGATAAAATTATTTGTGTGCTATTTTTAGTGCCAGAAGTTCTCTAGGATTTTATAAGCACTAGCGTGCGGCGTTAGCATGTCGATTAAACCACCACTGCAATCCGTTAATCGCAAACAGCAGCAAGAATGAAATCACCAGCATCACTACCGCCACCGCCGTCGCGCTTGCATACTCATACTGTTCAAGCTTGGTAATGATGATTAGTGGCGTGATTTCTGACACAAACGGCACATTGCCTGCGATAAAAATCACTGACCCATATTCACCAATGGCGCGGGCAAAGGCCAGTGCAAATCCAGTTAATAGGGCAGGCCATATTGCGGGGAAGATAATTTTAGTAAAAGTCTGCCAACGGTTAGCCCCCAAACTGGCGGCTGCTTCTTCTGTTTCTGCTTCCAAATCTTCTAATACAGGCTGAACGGTGCGAACGACAAATGGCAAGCCAATAAAAGTCAGCGCAATAATCACACCTAATGGCGTAAAGGCAACTTTAATACCGTGCGGCTCTAGCCATGAGCCAATCCAGCCATTGCCTGCATACACGGCAGTTAGCGCAATACCCGCCACCGCAGTGGGTAAGGCAAACGGCAAATCGACCAAAGCATCAATGATTTTTTTACCTGGGAAGGTATAGCGCACCAGTACCCACGCCGTGAGTAAACCAAATGCAGCGTTAATCAAGGCGGCTATCAATGAAGCGCCAAACGTTAATTGATATGACGCCAGAACTCTGGGTGCCGTGACTACATTCCAGAATTCATTAAAACTTAATTCGGTGGTTTTAATGAAGGCTGCCGATAATGGAATCAGCACAATCAAACTCAAATAGAGTAGCGTGTAACCTAGCGATAGGTTGAATCCTGGAAGTATGTTTTTTTGTTTTGCCATGATAATTTTTTATTCATTCGTCTTAACGGTTGCCAATGTAACAGCGTATTTAATAAATTAAAAAGAATGATTAACTATATTGATATAACTAAAATGAATTAAAGCGCAAAGAAATATGTTGATGAAGGCAAGGCCTATCATTATGGCCTTACTTCAAATGTCGCATAAAGTTGGTGCTGAATAGGTCAGGCTGCAACGCGCACATGTATTGCCGAACCTTTTGTTTTAAAAAGTTGAGAAGGCTGTAATTCTTTCGCAGCTACTGCTTTACCTAGAAAATCACCTTGAAATAAAGTCGCGCCGCTTTCAATCGCAATATTGAGTTGCACTTGTGTTGCTACGCCATTGATAATGGGTTGAGCGCCTAAGTCCATAATGACTTTAACCAGCCCTGGCAATGCTTTGCTTATGCGGTCGTTATTTTCAGCTTGCTGAATTAAATTGGAATCCAACTTAACGAAATCAGGTGAGAGTTTCCATAGTCGGTCGATATGTGACTTGGCGCTACCAAAACCATCAATTGCTATTTGATAGCTACGGTCACGGTAATTATCAATCGCCTCTGTCAGTTGTCGGTCATGTTCTATATGGCTTTCCTCAATTTCAATCACTACGCGACTGGTGGGCACGGAGTTTGAATGTAGGATATGCTCAAACACCTTGCCATGATGATTCACTGACGTTAAAAATTTAGGATGTACTTTAAGAAATAACAGGCCATTTTCTGCATAAATTTGCCTGAAGTTAAGCACATGCAATGTTCTACTCACACGGTCGAATTGCACTAGCTTTCCTGTTTGCTCTGCATAAGTGAAAGCAAAGTCAGGCGTACTGGCTAACTCACCGCCTAGCGAAGGTTTTAATATCGCTTCATGACCATATAAATCACCAGCCACGCTGTCGTAGATCGGCTGGAAGGCGCTATTTAATTGCACCCCAATAAAAGAGCTATTGAATTCACCGGTAGATTGTTCGGTTAAGCCGTAATCATCCAAGTCTAAAAGTAATGATTCTTTAAGTTGTAACCTGAGTTGTTCCACATGCGGCGCAACGAGCTTTGGTTTCGTCATCTTATTTTCCTTGTTTCTATAAATTTTGATGCTATTTGCTATAAATTTGATCAAAAGTACCACCATCGGCAAAGTGTATTTTTTGTGCTTTTGCCCAACTACCAAATATTTCATCCACGCTAAATAAATCCAATGATTTAAATTGTGCTTTATGTTTGGCTGCAACAGATTCAAGACGAGGTCTTAAATCGTGCTGCGCAGCAATTTCTTGACCTACTTCAGAATAATGAAAATCAACATAAGCTTGTGCAAGCGCACGACTATGGTGTTTATCCACATATTTATCGACGATACTGATTGGATTTTCTGCCAAAATACTAGCCGACGGATAGACCACGTCATATTGGTCGCCTAATTCTTTTTTGATTAGATTTACTTCATTTTCAAAGGTCAGTAATGCATCGCCGATGCCACGCTGTGCAAAAGTGGTCGTTGCACCACGTCCGCCGGTATCTAAAACAGGTACATTTTTGAATAGTTTGCTTACAAATTCTTTAGCCTTGGCATCGTCTTCACCTTTTTTAATGACATAACCCCAAGCGGCTAAGTAGCTATATTTTCCATTGCCAGAAGTTTTAGGATTAGGAATTACCACTGCAATGCCAGGCTTAATTAAGTCATCCCAGTCTTTAATGTTTTTAGGATTACCTTTGCGCACCAAAAACACAGTGGTTGAGGTGGTTGGCGAGCTAGCATTAGGCAATCGCTTTTGCCAATCTTTAGGAATTAGTTTTGCACGCTCATAAAGAATATCAATATCAGGCGATTGATTCATGGTAATCACATCTGCTTCAAGGCCATCAGTCACTGATCTGGCTTGCTTGCTAGAGCCACCATGTGATTGATTGATGGTGACAGTTTCGCCAGTTTTTTGCTTCCAATACTTGGCGAAGGCTGGATTAAAGTCTTTATAAAATTCACGACTAACGTCATACGACACATTCAGCAAACTGCTATCAGCAATCGCATTGGACGATAACATTGGTGTTGATGAAATAAGTAATCCTAATAACCATAATTTTTTTAACATGTGAGTAATCTCTTGTTGTTAATTTGAATTAGCGCACTTTAAACTACTTATAAAATAATGTAAAAGAATATTAAGTGATATATTTATAACAATAAAGAATATTAAAATAGATGTGCTATTTTGTGATCTACACTCTTTTTTTAGTAGTTAGAGTGGTGTATATTGCAAACATATTAAAAATTTAAGGTCACAAACCGCAATTATTAAGTACTCAATAATCTCGTCGTTAGCTTGAGCTGACCGGACAGCCGGAAGCCAGTGTGTCGAAAGACCGCTGGCTTTTGGCGTTTTTAATCCGCGCAATTTGGCAAATAGGTATTTTAATTATTACGGGTATTAGGTCATTCAAAAAAATATAAATGATGAAGAATATTAAAAACAATCAGAATATCAGCGTTAAGGACTTAGCTGCGAGCCATGATTTAGGCATCAGCCAAATTGTGATGCAGTTGCGTGATTTGCGGCAGACATCACTGGAAAACAGAAAACGTCGTGATAAGCCGCCCAAGCTCCCATCTCGCAAGGCTTTGCAAAGCGTGGTCGAAGGTTTGGCTGCAGCGTTGTTTCCTAATCGCTTAGGCTTACCTGATTTAAAAGACGAAGGGATCGACTATTTTGTTGGTCACACGCTTGATGTCGCTTTACGCGAATTGCTTGCGCAAGTGAAGTTAGAGCTGAACTTTGCAGCAGATACGCGCAGCCAGTTAGAGCAAAACCTATCATCTAGCGACATCATTAAAACTCCGATAGAAATAGTACGTGAGTTTGCAAAGCAACTACCTACCGTGCGTGTGTTGCTTGATACCGACATCAAAGCAGCTTACGAAGGCGACCCCGCAGCCAGAAGCATTGATGAAGTTTTGGTGTGTTACCCAGGAATTTTGGCAACGATTCACTATCGCTTAGCCCATGTATTACATAGCTTAGACTTACCACTGATTGCCCGAATGATTACTGAAATTGCACACTCAGCAACGGGTATTGACATTCACCCTGGTGCAGCCATCGATGAAAGTTTTTTTATCGACCATGGCACAGGCGTTGTGATTGGTGAAACGGCCATCATAGGCAAGCGTGTACGCATATACCAAGCGGTAACACTGGGTGCTAAACGTTTTCCAACTGATGAAGATGGCAACCTGATTAAAGGTAATGCGCGTCACCCTATTGTTGAAGATGATGTGGTGATTTATGCAGGTGCAACGGTACTTGGGCGCATTACGATTGGCCGTGGTTCTGCCATAGGCGGCAATGTTTGGCTCACACACAGTGTGCCGGAAGGCAGCAATATTACGCAAGCACAGATGTTGGCAGCACCATTAGAGGCGTCTGCAAATCAAAATAATTTATCCAATACATCAAGAAATTTATCGAAAGAATTATCACAGCCTCATTAAACACAAGATATTAATAAACAGGCTTAAGCAGAATTTTTAACCAAAGTTTTTTCAGGAGATTTACATGACAGACAGCAATCAAATTAAAACAGCATTAAGCGACGTGGCAGCACGGACGCTATCCAATGCCACTAAAACCGTACCGATGCTCAGCACGATTACACCACGTTGGTTGGTGCATCTGATGCAATGGGTGCCAGTAGAGGCGGGTATTTATCGTGTTAATCAGGCGAAAGACCCAAGTGCCATTGAAGTGGATTGTTCAGCAAAAGATGAGCGCGAGCTACCAGCAACGTTTGTAGATTACGAAGAATGGGGCCGTGAGTATGTATTGAATGCGGTGAATACAGTGGTTGATGTGCACACGCGCGTTTCTGACTTGTATAGCAGCCCGCATAACCAAATTAAAGAACAATTACGCTTAACGATTGAAACGGTTAAAGAACGCCAAGAAAGCGAGCTTGTCAATAATAAAGAATACGGTTTGCTACACAATATTGCGGCTACACAAAAGGTAAAGTCTCGTACTGGCGCACCAACGCCTGACGATTTAGATGAATTGCTGACTAAAGTTTGGAAAGAGCCAGCCTTCTTTTTAGCCCATCCGCAAGCGATTGCTGCGTTTGGTCGCGAGTGCACACGTCGCGGCGTGCCACCGCCAACGGTTGCGCTATTTGGTTCACAATTCATTACTTGGCGTGGAGTACCGATCATTCCTTGCGACAAACTTAAAGTGGTACAAGGTAAAACCAATATTCTGCTTTTACGCACTGGTGAGAGCCGCCAAGGTGTTGTTGGCTTGTATCAACCAAACTTGCCTGGTCAACAAAGCATGGGCTTATCTGTACGTTTTATGGGCATCAATCACAAAGCGATTGCTTCATACTTGGTTTCACTATATTGCTCACTTGCAGTATTAACCGATGATGCGATTGCAGTGTTGGAAAATGTTGATGTAGGCAACTACTATGAGTACAAATAATGCATTTTCATCTGGCTTAGGCGATTTATCATCATTTGAGCCAGAAGCAATCCTAGCAGTGATGCCAGGTGAGCATCCGCGTATGGCGTCTGCGCTATCACTGGGTAGAACTGCCAGTGAAACGGGGCATTTAGACGTGGTGGCACTTAGTCAAATTTTGAATGAGATCTATGCAGAAGGTTTTCCTGCAGGATCTCCCTTGGCCAGTGGGTCAGGAGTGCCATCAACGGCTTCACTGACTCATGTGGCAGACGATTCAACGTTGCCAAAATTTGCAGCGCCAGCTAGCGTTCCAGCATCACAAGGCGGTGCTCACGCGCCTACACAGTATTCATTGTCATCCTTGTCTAGCATCGCTTCATCTAAATCATCTGTCGCTGATTTAGAAGCATTGCAATTGCAATATGCCGCCAATTTAACCAACCATGCAACGCTGGATGATCTTAGTTTTGGTCAAGCATTTGGTGGCTTGGATATCCCTTATGAAAATGAACTGAAAACCTTGTTAGGTAGTTCTAATAGCAGCCCCACTGGCAATAGCAGTGCGGCTAGCAGTAAGCCAAATACTGGCGGTTTTTACTTTCTGCAAGATTCTCCATTCAACCAAACAGCGCCATTACCAGCAGCTGCGCACCCACCTTTTGATGCAAACTTGGTGCGTAAAGATTTTCCAATCCTGCGTGAATTGGTCAATGGACGTCCGTTAATTTGGCTTGATAATGCCGCCACGACACAAAAGCCGCAGGTAGTGATTGATAGAATCAGTTATTTTTATCAACATGAAAACTCCAATATTCATCGCGCAGCACATGAGTTAGCCGCATGTGCAACTGATGCTTATGAAGAGGCGCGTGAAACAGTACGTCGATTTATTAACGCACCGTCAGTAGATAGCGTCATATTTGTACGTGGAACTACTGAAGCGATTAATTTAGTTGCCAAATCTTGGGGGAAAATGAATCTAAGTGCGGGCGATGAAATTGTGATTACGCATCTGGAACATCACGCCAATATCGTACCTTGGCAGCAATTGTGCCAAGAAACTGGCGCCAAGCTAAAAGTGGCGCCTGTGGATGATAGTGGTCAGGTATTATTGGCCGAGTATCAAAAGTTGCTGACTTCTCGCGTCAAATTGGTGTCATTTACACAAGTGTCTAATGCCTTGGGAACAGTCACCCCAGCTGCTGAAATGATACAAATGGCGCATCGTGCTGGTGCTAAAGTTTTGCTGGATGGGGCGCAGTCCGTTTCGCACATGCGTACTGATGTTGCAGCTTTAGATGCCGATTTCTTTGTATTTTCGGGTCATAAAGTATTTGGTCCAACAGGCATAGGCGCGCTATACGGCAAGCCAGAAGTGCTCAAAGACATGCCAGCATGGCAAGGTGGCGGCAATATGATTCAAGATGTGACGTTTGATAAAACCGTCTATCATGAAGCGCCCTCCAAGTTTGAAGCCGGCACAGGCAACATTGCTGATGCGGTGGGTTTAGGCGCAGCGCTAGCGTATGTTGAGCGTATTGGCATTGATAACATTGCACGTTACGAGCATGAGTTATTAGTCTATGCGACAGCAGCACTCAACAAGGTGCCTGGCTTGCATTTAGTTGGTACGGCAAAAGAAAAGGCGAGTGTATTATCCTTCACGCTTGATGGATTCAAAAGCGAGGAGGTTGGTGCTGCGCTAAATCAGGAAGGTATAGCAGTACGTTCTGGACATCATTGCGCGCAACCTATTTTGCGCCGCTTTGGGCTAGAAACTACGGTAAGGCCATCATTGGCTTTTTACAATACTTATGCCGAAGTTGATGTAATGGTGAATGCTTTATTGCGTTTAACATCTCACAAAACACCTAGTGGGCTATAAGTAATTTCGCAGTAAGTTAATAGCAAAAAATCCGGCATCTGTACGTTAAATACAGATGCCGGAATGAGGCTAGGGAGATAACGACGCTTTGTTATAAGTGTTAAGCGGCAACCACTTTTCGGTTAATTTTGAGCCTGTAAATAAAACTGTGTAAACGCCTAAATTTGCTAAACCTGCGCTAGCGCCTGCTCCAAGTCTTCAAGAATATCATCCACATGTTCAATGCCAACTGATAGTCGAACCATGTCTTCACTCACGCCGGCTTTTTTAAGTTCCTCAGCATTCAATTGGCGGTGCGTAGTGGTGGCAGGGTGACATGCCAGGCTTTTTGCGTCGCCAATATTTACCAACCGCGTAAATAGTTTAAGTGCGTCAATGAAGCGTGTGCCGCCTTCCAAGCCATGTTCTACGCCAAAGGTTAATATGCCTGAGGCTTTGCCGCTTAAGTATTTATGTACCAGCGCATGTTCTGGGTGATCGCTTAAGCCTGCATATTTGACCCATTTTACTTTGGCATGCTGCTTTAAGTACTCGGCAACACGTAAGGCGTTATCGCTGTGGCGCTCTATGCGTAAAGCTAAAGTTTCTAGTCCTTGCAAAATAAGAAAAGTATTAAATGGGCTAAGCGCTGCGCCAGTGTTGCGTAAAGGCACTACGCGGGCACGGGCAATGTAAGCCGCAGGTCCTAAGGCTTCGACATAATTCACACCGTGATAGCTTGGGTCTGGTGTATTTAGCACAGGAAAGCGCGCTTTATGTTCACCCCACGGAAACTTGCCGCTATCAATAATAATACCGCCTATAGAATTACCATGTCCGCCAATATATTTGGTCAAAGAATGCACCACAATATCGGCGCCATGTTCAAATGGACGGTGCAAAATTGGCGTTGCAACGGTGTTATCTACGATCACCGGCACGCCATGACGGTGCGCTATCGCGCTAATGGCTTCAATATCAACAATATTGCCTAAAGGGTTACCGATAGATTCAGTAAGTGGGGTATTCAGCTAAATGCTGTGCTTATCCTCGCCAAGGGAGAGATGGCGCCAAAATATCCAGAGATGCAGGCGCTTTATTACGAAGATTGGGTGGTGCGGCGAACCCCTGCTTCACATTTTTAGGCTTGGGGTT
>CAINBI010000077.1 GCA_903846555.1 uncultured Pseudomonadota bacterium | reverse complement strand
TTTAGCTAATTGAGTAATATGCGCCCAGTCACCACGCGCAACTGCATCTGCTGGCGTTAGCCAAGTACCACCACACACGACAACGTTAGGTAAGGCTAAAAACTGTGGCGCAGATTCAATCGTTACGCCGCCTGTAGGACAGAATTTAACATCCGCAAATGGGCCAGAAAAACCTTTAAGTAAGTTAATGCCGCCTACTGCAACCGCTGGGAACAACTTTAAGAAATAATAATCATCAGCATTGGCCATCATGATTTCAGAGCCGGTAGAAACACCTGGTAATAATGGCAAACCAATTTCACGGGTAAAAAGTCCTAATTCACTGGTATAACCAGGGCTAACCGCAAATTGGCAACCTGCATCTTTAGACGCTTGTGCATCTTTTTTGTTACGCACTGTCCCTGAACCCATAATTGCTTCTGGCAAAGCTTTTGCAATCGCTTCCATGCCAGCCAATGCGCATGATGTTCGTAATGTAATTTCTAATACGTGGATGCCGCCTTCAAGCAAAGCTGCGGCCATAGGCACAGCATCTTCTACACGGTTAATAACAATCACTGGAATCACTGGGCCGTAGTTGGCTAAATCTAATGTGTTCATGCTTTTTATTACCTTAATTAAATTATTGCTTTATAAAACGATTGAATATATTGCGACGAAGGTTTAGTTTTTACAACCAAGTAATTGCGCCTTCTTCGGCTGAAAGAACATTGCGTCGCATCCCGCCAAACAACTCACGGCCAAAACCATGTGAATTATTGTGTCGCTTGGCGTCCGAAAGCTCAGCAACTTCACGTTCTGCCCATTCATCTTCATCCACCAACACGTTTACCATACCAACCGTTGCGTTTAAACGAATAACATCGCCAGTGCGCACTTTAGCTAATGGGCCACCGGCAGAAGCTTCAGGTGTTAAGTGAATGGCGGCTGGGATTTTGCCTGAGGCTCCACTCATGCGACCATCGGTAACAATCGCCACTCTAAAACCTTTATTTTGCAGCACAGCCAATGGCGGGGTGAGTTTATGTAACTCAGGCATACCATTAGCTTTAGGGCCTTGAAAACGCACCACTGCAATAAAATCTTTCTCTAACTCACCCCGATCAAATGCAGCTAACAATTCTTCTTGTGCATCAAACACAATTGCTGGTGCTTCAATAATATGCCTATCTTCTGGTACAGCAGAAATTTTGATTACGCTACGACCTAAGTTACCTTTGAGCAAACGTAAACCGCCAGATTCATTGAATGGAAATTCCGCAGTACGTACAATCGTTTCATCACTACTTTCTTTCGGCAGATCTTTCCAGACCAATTTACCCTCTTCTTTGGCTGGCAATTTGCCATAATCGCGCAAACCGCCATAAGCCACAGTAAATACATCTGGGAACATATAACCGGCATCAATCAATTCACGAATCACGAAGGCCGGGCCACCCGCAGATTGAAATTCGTTCACATCAGCTTTACCGTTTGGATACACACTCGCCAATAATGGCGTGGTTTTAGCAAGGTGATAAAAGTCTGTCCAGTCAATAATAATGCCAGCCGCACGCGCAATGGCAACCCAATGGATTAGATGGTTTGTTGAGCCACCAGTGGCTAACAAAGCCACCATTGCATTCACAATCACATGCTCATCTACCAAGCGACCAATTGGAGTGAATTGATCTTTCTTGGTGTTTTCTAGCACCATTTTTACAGCTTCTCGTGTCAGCAATTCACGCATACCATCATGAGGATGTACAAATGCAGCGCCTGGTACATGTAAACCCATCGCTTCCATCAACATTTGGTTGCTATTGGCCGTTCCGTAAAAAGTGCAGGTACCCGCGCCATGATAAGCCGCAGACTCTGAAGCCAACAACTCTTCACGACCGACTTTTCCTTGGGCATATAATTCACGTACTTTAGATTTAGCCGTGTTATCCAACCCCGTACTCATAGGTCCTGCAGGCACAAACACACATGGCAAATGGCCAAATTTTAATGCGCCTATTAGTAAGCCTGGTACGATTTTATCGCACACACCCAATAGCAAAGCTGCATCAAACACATCGTGTGACAAAGCAATAGCAGTACTCATTGCAATAACATCGCGGCTGAACAAAGAAAGCTCCATACCCGGCTCGCCTTGTGTAATACCGTCACACATCGCTGGAACACCGCCAGCGACTTGCACGGTCGCACCATATTTATGCGCTTCATTACGGATAATATCAGGGTAGTTGACGTAAGGTTGGTGCGCTGAAAGCATTTCATTGTAAGCAGTCACAATGCCGATATTAGGTGCTTTTTCTACCACCACACGTAACTTATCGTTAGCTGGCATCGCGGCAAACGCATGCGCCACATTGGCGCAACCTAAGCGATCCGCGCCTCGCTGACGATTCACAATGTCATCTAAACGATGTAAATAAGCGGTACGAGTCGGGCGACTTTTTTCTATGATACGTTCAGTTACTTCTATATGAGATTGCTTCATTTTATACATGACTACAAAAATTGATAGGATTCTCTGATTATCCTAAATAGAAGCGTCTAGGTCAAATTTATCGAGAGAGTATTTTATTTCCCAAAAGTACAGCAACTCCAAGTATTATTGTTATTACTAAGCATGCTTGGGCTAAATAACTTGCAAAATATAGAATAAACGTAATAATCCGTATCTTGACCAAATTAGGCGCTATCAAACAATGGATGAAGCTAAAAAAACCAATAAAATTAGAGGGTCACTGTTCACAGAACTTTTTTTAAAAGATAAAAAAAGTAATAGACATTGGTGCTGGCAAGGATCTTGTATGTAAGTGGGCGGAAGGTTTTGATGTCGAGGATGGCGACGCAAGTGAAATCACCAAATATAGACCTGTTGTATCTTACGATGTTGTGCATAGTTCACACTGCCTAGAGCACATGAACAACCCAGAAGCCGCATTAAATGAGTGGTGGGCACTCGTAAAACCAGTGGGCTTTTGATTCTCGTCGTGCCAGATGAATATCTATACGAGCAAGGCATCTGGCCAAGTATATTTAATGGTGATCACAAAGCAACTTTTAGATTGGACAAGTCTGATTCATGGTCTCCCGTTTCTTACAATATAAAAACTCTCATAATGCAACTAGGTAATGCTGAAGTTATCTCTGCTGAAATTCAGAATCAGGGTTATCGTTATTCGATACAAAGCCATCCTGGTGACAAAACGTTCAATTATAGACGCCTAGCAAGGTACTATGGAATAATGAGACGCTTACCAATATTGGGCATAGGTATGATTAAAATAATACAAACACTTTTATTCAAATTTCATGTGCCTGCAGATCAAACATGGGGGAGCGCCGTAGCTCAGATTCAAGTATTGGCTAGGAAACTACCTTAAAATCAGTTGATAACCAATAACAGGAAACTTGATGAAAAATATGCGTGATAATCCTACAAAACCCAGTCAAAAAACACCGCGTATACTGATTATTCGGCTTGATTATATTGGCGATATGCTCTGCACCACAGCACTAATGTCAGCAATAAGGGATAATTATCCAAATTGCTATTTGGCCGTTCTTGCTCATTCATATAACCGATCCGTAATAGAACATAACACTGATATTGACGCTGTATTTCAATATATTTTCAGTCGTCAACTCGAACGAAACCCACGCCCAGGAAAAATTTCATCTCTTATTGATAGACTTAAGTTGGTATTAAAACTACGCGCAATACACTTTGACTATGTCATTATTCCTAATGGTGGCAGATATATGAGTAGCATTCAGTTCGCGTGGCAATTAGGTGCTAAGCATGTTTTTTTTATTGACGAGAGTTTAGCATTCGATGACCGCATTCCCGAACATGTAGAAACAAGATTAATTGAACATGAAACGCTTGCGGGCTTTCGTGTATCGGGAGATTTACTCAAAAACATCAATCCTGAAGATTACAAACTGCAATTAAATCTACCCACAAAAAACAACTTGGTTCAGCGAGTTCAAAACGAAAAAAATTTGCCCATTATAGGATTAAATTTTTCCGCTAGAGTACCAGAGCGATCTTGGAGCTTACGGAATTGGTGCAAATTAGCTGTGGTCCTCGCAAAGAACAACCAACTTTATATTTTCGGGACCCCCGAAATGTGGGATGACCCCCAGTTTAAGGCTGAAGCGTCTAAATCTGGTCTGTATGAACTCTCAAAAAACAGTCAATATACTGCGCTAGTACGAACAAAAACATTTCTTGAAATGGCAGAAGTGATTTCTGATTGCGATATTTTAATAAGTACTGATGGTGGAGCCGTTCACGTTGCAGCAGCCCTTAAAAAGCCCGCAGTAGTTTTATTTGAGAATCGCCCAGAAAAATATAACCGCTGGTATCCTTGGGGAGTTGAATACACTGTAGTAACCTCAAAAACCTCAGCTGAGGTTGAAGGAATTACTATTAATGATGTGGTAAACGGCCATGAGAAACTGATGGCAAAAATAAGCCTACAAAAGAATTATTGAATACAGATTCAAAACCTTAGATTAAATAATACAAAATGAAGTTTAATTAATCATGCGCATCTCCATCATCAAAAATCACGCCTTAAAAATATCTCAGTTAATTGCTATTACTTGTGCAATTCTACTTGGGTTTTCGTTGCCAATTGCTACAGGATTGGACAGCGTTTTATTAGGGTTACTATTAATTACATCTTTAACTAGCTGGAACATCCAATATCCTAAAATCATTAAAGTGAATTTAGTAGCAAACCTAGCTTTGCTGCTCTTCTGCATTTTATTTATTGGTTGTTTTTATGGTGCTACAGACCTTAGCCATAGCTTCAAAATATTAACAAAATATGACGATTTAATTCTAATCGCACTCATGCTACCAATATTCACTCAACCTAAATTGCGAAGTTATGGCCAATATGCCTTTATGATTGCAATGGCTATTACTTTAATGCTCTCTTACCTCATCTGGCTTGGCGCATTCCAACACACCTCTTTATTTGCAGGTCGACTTCCAGATAATCCCGTGGTCTTCAAACTTCATATTACTCACGGCATATTAATGGGATTTGCAGCTTTTATGTTTGCCGTTTACGCAATACAAAATGAGGGGAAATGGCGATGGTTAATGCTAATTGCCTCCATCTTAGCGGTATGCAATGTTTTGCTAATGACACAAGGCAGAACTGGCTATATGGTCATCATTGCATTAAGCATCTACCTCATATTTGCACTATTTAATTTGCGGAATATCATATTCAGCTTAGGCTTGTTAATTGCGGCATCATCGGTCATTTACATATCATCGCCTAAAATACAATCTAGAATTACTTTAACAATGCACGAATTCCAAACATGGCAACCTATGCAAGGCAATAATGAAGCATCATCTATCGGCACAAGGATGGATTACTACACTAATACTATTAAAATAATTCGTAAATCCCCATTACAAGGCGTAGGTACAGGTGGATTTGAAGTGGCGTATTCTAAAGAAATTGAAGGGACTGACATGGCACCTTCTAACAACCCACACAACCAATTCTTATTATTTTTGGCGCAAATAGGCATTATTGGCTTAAGTGCATTTTTATTTTTATTATGGGTTGCGTGGCGCTCAGCACCAAAACTACCAACCGCCACAGACACAATGCTTGCTCGTGGCGTATTAATTACTATCGTTACAGGCTGCTTATTTAACTCGTTGCTACTAGATCATACTGAGGGCTTGTTTTTCGCGTGGTTTTGCGGTTTATTATTTGCTGGTCTGCCTAGCAACAAGAAAACAATATAACGATGCTATCAGTAGTCATTATTACAAAGAATGAAGCCCATGCTATCGTTGACTGCTTAAGCTCGGTGGTCTGGGCGAGTGAAATTATTGTTGTTGACTCAGGTAGCACAGACGACACAGTTAACATTTGCAAACAGTTTGGTGCAAAGGTCAGCATTACTGATAACTGGCCAGGTTTTGGCCCACAAAAAAACCATGCATTGGCCTTAGCTACCCGACCTTGGGTGTTGTCGCTAGATGCAGATGAGCGCGTTACACCAGAACTACAAATGGAAATAAGTAAAATTATCGAGAATAACGCTGACGCAAGCTACCGCATGCCAAGAAGCTCAAGTTACTGCGGACAATTTATCAGGCATTCTGGTTGGTCACCAGACTATGTTACGCGATTATTTAAAAGAGGCTATGGCAAGTTTAGCGATGATCTGGTGCATGAATGTCTGCTTCCGGAACACCCTACACTTGTATTAAAATCTCAATTACTTCATATCAGCTACATCAATCTAGAAGAGGTTTTGGATAAAGTAAACCGCTACTCCACAGCTGGTGCCGCGATGTCGCTTTCACTTGGGAAATCAGCAACTCTAGGCAAGGCCATAAGGCATGGAATCTGGGCATTTATACGCACATACTTCATTCGCCTTGGTTTTTTAGACGGGGAAATGGGATTTATTCTTGCCATTTCTAATGCAGAAACCACTTATTATCGCTACTTAAAACTCTCTCTATTAAATTCAGACATTAACAATCAGGCAAAATATTAGATTAGATTTACAGCCAATCCAATTGTGCTCGCTGACTAAAATCGACACCAGTTAAATGGACGTCCAGTTGCGTAGTATCCGATCCATCCCGCCCAGACTTTCGCCACACAGGCAAACGTTTTCCATACAAATCCACGCGCCCACAAAACATATTTTCTGCTGTCGAATCTGGCAAAGGCACGATGCATGTAGAGGGCGCACCGAGTGCGTTAGCCGCCCAATGTGAATAGCCAGAAATAGGTGTTGCCAACATGACTGGTGTACAAGCTAATGCAAATAGATCCGCGACTGGATTCACCACCGAGCGATGATCAGCGCCTTTGTAGCCATAAGGTGAAGGTACATCAACCGTAAACACATCAAAATAATTATGTAAACTGGGATAACTATCCGGATCGCCAGTACTTGATAATAAAAAACAAACATCCGGCTGTTTTGCCACTATTTTTTCCATCACTTTTTCGTACCACCAGACTGGAATTGCCGGCCACTCTACCCCATCAACTACATAACGATCTGGGTTCACTAGGGCATAATCTCCATGGCGTACATGAACGCCTACGATAGGTCTATTGAGATAAGGAGCAAAGCTAGACTTAATCGCCGCAGCCAAGTGTGGTTTCAAATGAATCTTACTTGCGACTTCCATATAGATTGCGTCTAGCAAATCTGCAGGGCCATCAAGTGACCGTAAGACCAAGTTTCGATGTTGTAACTCTTTAAATTTTAGCGCATCACAGTATCGAACCCTTTCTGCACCTAATTTTTGCCAAAAACCAATACTTCCAATTTGCGTCTGGTCAACACTAAAGCTATCTAATTCATGCCAATTTAAAATAATCGAATGTCCATAGGCTTTTTTAAGGGCAAACGCGAGTGGAAGCGTTTCTAATCGGTTTGTAATTCCAACAAATTCATCAATGTAAAGTTTAGGCATTTACTAGTATTCCTATACGAGGCTGCTCAATAGCAAGTTATAATCTGTTTTTCGGCAGTCAGTATACTCAATATGAGAACTACTCACAATTTAAGCAAGCTGTCACTTTAATATCTAACATTGGAATTACTTGCGTTGCTTAATCGAAACTCACCTAAAAGAATTCTGGTAATAATCACCCGTCGCATTGGTGATGTTTTGCTAACAACGCCCCTAATACACACGCTGAAGGCCGCCTGGCCACAAGCGAAAATTGATGTTCTAGCATTTGAAAATACACGAGACATTTTATCTAACCACACTGATATTCAACAAGTAATTTGCATACCAACCAGCTCATCTAAATTATCTAGATTAAAATTTATGATGAATATGTGGAATCAATATGACTTGGCGATATCGGCTTTACCTAGTGACCGTGCAACCTTTTTCGCTTGGATAGCTGGAAAGTATCGAATAGGCTTAGTGGAAAATAATCCAAATCAACCTTGGAAAAAATACTTACTCAACGATTCGGTTCCTTTTGATAATCTCACAACACATACAGTGAGCATGGCGCTTAAACTTGCAAGCAAGTTGGGTCTGCCTCTCAAGCATAACATTAGCGTTAATTGGAATCAGAAAGATATTGACCACGTTGAGGCGCTGTTTTCAGAATTTGCACTTACTGATGCCCAGGCCTTCGCAGTGCTACATACTTACCCGAAATTTTCCTACAAGATGTGGCATTCAGATGGTTGGTTAGAATTAGTAATATGGCTGAATAAAAAAAATATTAAGGTGATTTTAACTGGCTCTAGCGAGCAGGATGAAATGCTTTACATACAAAGCCTAATGTACAAACTGCCAGCCAAAACTCTTAATTTTGCAGGACGACTTAACTTTGCACAGATGGCCTATTTACTTAAAAAAGCTTGCGTTTATGTTGGTCCAGATACCGTTGCAACACATTTAGCCGCTGCCATAGGCACCCCTACTGTCGCACTGTTTGGCCCTAGCAATCCAATAAAATGGGGACCTTGGCCAAGTGGCTATAGTGAAGTGGATAGTCCTTGGAAAATGATAGGTGCATCACAGCAAGTTGCCAATGTTATATTATTACAAGGCTTAGGTGACTGCGTTCCGTGCCTCCAAGAAGGTTGTGATCGCCACACAAATAGCTTTAGCAAATGTCTAGATAACCTACCTGCAAATCGCGTAGCCACGGCGATAAATACATTACTTTCATCATGCGCATCCTAATTATAAAAACTACATCCTTAGGAGATGTGGTGCATAATTTACCGATCATAGCTGATATAAAAAAATATCTACCAGAAGCACTCATTGATTGGGTGGTTGAGGAAAGTTTTGTTGATATTCTCACCATGCATACGGGTATTAATCAAATCATTGCAGTGGCGATTCGGCGCTGGCGAAAATCACTTCATTCTAAGCAAACATGGATAGAGTTTTTTGCCTTCAAAAAGCTTATACAATCGATGCAATACGATTTTGTTATCGATACTCAGGGCTTATTGAAAAGTGGATTGATCGCTAGCCTAAGTAATAGCGTAAATAAATGCGGATATGACAAAGCTTGGGTTCGCGAACCAATAGCGAGCCATTTTTACAATCATCATTATGCCATTTCTCGAGATCTTCACGCGGTGCTGCGCAACCGTAAGTTGGCCGCGCTGGCGCTTGGCTATACCATTGATGAAGCCACACTAAATTACGGCATTAATGTGCCGGCTAATTCTGATATTTGCGGTATAGGAAAGACATTACCTCCAGATTTCATATTGGCATTACATGGCACTAGTCGTGATTCTAAATTATGGGCAATTGAACAATGGGTAGCGTTGGGTAAGAAGCTACAATTACAAGGATTTTCTTTAGTTTTACCTTGGGGAAGTGATGCAGAACGACAACGTGCAAAAAAAATTGCCCGCCAACTAGACCAAGCGCTAGTGCTACCAAAAATGGGCATTCTATCATTAGCGAACATCATTCAAAAATCGCAGGCGGTTGTCGGCGTAGATACTGGACTGGCACACTTAGCCGTTGCGCTGAATAAGCCGGTTATTGGCATTTATACTGATACCAACCCTATCCTTACCGGTTTATATGGTGGTACTGAACAAACATTTAAAAACTTGGGTAATCAACATCAGATAGTCACCGCGCAAGAGGTGCTAACACAACTTAAAGCCTTTAAAATTGTTGCTCATGCTTAGCTTAAAAGTATTAATCAAGAAAGTCATAATGCTCGGTTTGGTGAATGGCCTAAAGTGTCTACGCTTTTTACCACTGCAAGAAATTCACGGCTTAGGCACAATGGTCGGCCTAATTAACTACCTATTCAACCGAGACCACCGCGCTCACGCCAAGCGCAACATAAATCAAAGCAACTTAACCAATAGCAAAATTACTACTGAAAAACTGTTATTCAAAAGCACGCTGGAGAATAGTAAAAGTGCCTTTGAAACGTTTGCCATTTGGTTTAAATCGCAGTTAGAAGTAATTAACTGGGTAAAAAATGTAGATGGTTGGCAGGCTGTTGAAACGGCCATAAATTCAGGTAAAGGTCTCATTTTCCTTACGCCACACCTAGGCTGCTTTGAAATTACTTCGCTGTATTACGGTGCACATCACTCCATGACAGTGCTTTACAGGCAACCACGTCAAGCTTGGTTATTGCCTTTAATTATGGCTGGTCGGCAACGTGGTAAAGTAATGCTGGCTCCCGCCAATAGCCAAGGCGTAAAACTATTGTTGCAAGCACTTAAACGGGGTGAAGCCATCGGCATTTTGCCTGACCAAGCGCCATTAGAAGGCGAAGGTGAATGGGCACCATTTTTTGGTCGCCCCGCCTACACTATGACCTTGGCCTCAAAATTGGCACAGAAAACTGGCTCACAAGTGTTTATGGCATTTGGTGAGCGCCTTAGCTGGGCTCGTGGCTACAAGATTCACATACGTGCCATTGAAAGCGGCGGCATTAACACGCCAACATTACTAAATGCTGAAATTGAACGCACGATTCGGCAATGCCCTACTCAATATCTGTGGATGTATGACCGTTATAAAATACGCTAGCCAACGATAGACGCTGAATAAATATAAAAAAACTTCGCAAGCTAGAATTCAAACAATAATTTTAAATAATTAACCATATTTTCAAATCTTTAACTTGAGATTTTTTAAGCTGCCCCCATTGTTCACCATACTGTACAAATATTTGAGGATGCTTAATGACTGAACACACACAAGATTCAAAATCTCCAGACTTACAGAACCAAGAAATACAAGCTGAAGATTCTTTGCAGGATAGTGGAGCCGCAGGTTCATTAGATGATCGCATTGGTGAATTAGAAGCGCAACTTGCAGAAGCCCAAGCGTCGGTTTTATACATTAAAGCTGATGGCGAAAACATTCGCCGCCGTGCGATGGATGATATTGATAAAGCCCGTAAATTTGCTTTAGAAAAATTCTCTAATGAATTATTGGCCGTTAAAGATAGTTTAGATGCGGCTTTGTTGATTGAATCTACAGATGTTCAAAGCTATAAAGATGGTGTTCAAATTACCACTAACCAACTCGCTTCTGTGTTTGATAAATTCAATATTACTGAAGTCAATCCAGTTGGCGAAAAGTTTGACCCAAACAAACATCAGGCTATCAGCATGTTGGATAGCGATCAAGAACCGAATACCGTGCTGACCGTTTTGCAAAAAGGCTACACCTTGAACGACCGCGTGTTGCGCCCTGCATTGGTGATGGTCGCAAAAACTAAATAAAATTTAGCTAAAAATTTGCATTAAAACAAGCTTATTTGCAAACCACTTGAAATAAAAAAATTAAACGCCATTGTTAAAATATGGTTTAAAAAGTCGCCAGTAACGTAAATCGCACAACATTTAAAAGTAAAGATTTAGGTTAACGCTGGTTAATTGTATATTAAAAAGGAATAGGAATTATGGGCAAAATTATTGGCATTGACTTAGGTACAACGAACTCTTGCGTAGCCGTGATGGAAGGTGGCAAGCCACGTGTGATTGAGAACTCTGAAGGTACACGTACTACGCCTTCAATTATTGCTTATCAAGAAGATGGCGAAATTTTAGCTGGTGCACCAGCAAAACGCCAAGCGGTCACTAATCCAAAAAATACACTTTATGCGGTTAAGCGTTTAATCGGTCGCCGTTTTGATGAAAAAGAAGTGCAAAAAGACATTGGTTTAATGCCCTACACGATTGCTAAAGCTGATAACGGTGATGCATGGGTAGAAATCCGTGGTGTTAAGATTGCACCACCACAAATTTCTGCTGAAGTACTTCGTAAAATGAAAAAAACGGCTGAAGATTATTTGGGCGAAGAAGTGACTGAGGCCGTAATTACTGTGCCAGCTTACTTTAATGATAGTCAACGCCAAGCCACAAAAGATGCGGGTCGTATCGCTGGTTTAGAGGTTAAACGTATTATTAACGAGCCTACTGCTGCTGCACTAGCGTTCGGTTTAGATAAACAAGAAGGCGACCGTAAAATTGCAGTGTATGACTTAGGCGGCGGTACTTTTGACGTTTCAATTATTGAAATTTCTAACATTGATGGCGAACATCAATTTGAAGTGCTTTCAACTAATGGCGATACGTTCTTAGGTGGTGAAGATTTTGATAACCGTTTAATCGACTTTTTGGCTGATGAGTTCAAAAAAGACAATAACGGTATGGATTTACGTAAGGATTTATTGGCAAAACAACGCCTTAAAGAAGCGGCTGAAAAAGCGAAAATCGAGCTTTCTGGCGCAACGCAAACTGAAGTTAATTTACCTTACATTACTGCCGATGCAACAGGCCCTAAACACTTAGTGGTAAAAATCACTCGCGCTAAATTAGAGTCATTAGTAGAGGATTTAATTGAGCGCACAATGGCACCTTGCCGCACGGCGATTAAAGATGCTGGCGTTTCAATTGATGATATTACCGATGTAATTTTGGTTGGCGGTCAAAGCCGTATGCCTAAAGTGCAGGAAAAAGTAAAAGAGATTTTTGGTAAAGAGCCGCGTAAAGATGTAAACCCTGATGAAGCGGTAGCGGTTGGTGCTGCGATTCAAGGTGGCGTACTAAAAGGTGATGTTAAAGATGTCTTGTTGCTTGATGTAACGCCATTATCTTTAGGTATTGAAACGCTAGGTGGCGTGATGACTAAAGTGATCAAGAAAAACACTACTATTCCTACTAAAGCTTCACAAACCTTCTCTACTGCTGATGACAATCAAAATGCAGTAACGATTCAAGTGTTGCAAGGTGAGCGTGAGTTAGCTACTGCAAACAAGAGCTTAGGTCAATTTAACTTAAGCGACATTCCACCAGCACCGCGCGGCATGCCACAAATTGAAGTGACTTTTGACATTGATGCTAACGGTATTTTGCACGTTTCAGCTAAAGACAAAGCGACTGGTAAAGAAAACAAAATTACCGTTAAAGCCAACAGCGGTTTAAGTGAAGCTGAAATTCAGCAAATGGAAGAAGATGCGATTAAGTACGCTGACGAAGATCGAAAATTACGCGAACTTGTAGATGCGCGCAACGCTGCTGATGGCATGGTGCATTCAGTGAAAAAATCATTGACTGAGCATGGTGATAAATTAGAAGCGGCTGAAAAAGAAGCGATTGAAACTGCGCTGACAGCTGTTGAAGATGCCATGAAAACTGATGACAAAGACACCATTGAAGCTAAAACCAATGCTTTGACAGAAGCCGCTCAAAAGCTAGGTGAAAAAGTGTATGCTGATCAACAAGCCCAAGCGAATACTGAAAGCGCAAAACAGCCTCAAGGCGAAAAAACAGTAGATGCTGAAGTGGTTGATGCTGAGTTTGAAGAAGTTAAAAAAGACTAATATTGAACGCTATTATTAATACTTAGCCTGTATTGCAATAAACCAGTGCAATAAAAAAGTGCAATAAACAAAAGCCACGACCTTCGTGGCTTTTGACTTGCCTAAATCAGCTTTTTCATATAAGTAATTGGATTAACAATGGCTACAAAAAGAGACTATTACGAAGTATTAGGCATTAACAAAGACGCGACTGATGAAGATATTAAGAAATCTTATCGCAAACTGGCGATGAAATATCACCCAGACCGAAACCCTGATAATCCAAAATCAGAAGAACATTTCAAAGAGGCGAAAGAAGCCTATGAAATGTTATCTGACGACCAAAAACGTGCCGCTTATGACCAATATGGTCATGCTGGTGTAGAACAAGGCGGTGGTGGTGCAGGTTTTGGCGGCGCTGGCTTTGGTGATGCGTTTGGCGATATTTTTGGAGATATTTTTGGTGGTGGCGGTACTCGTGGTGGACAACGTAATAATGTTTATCGTGGCGCAGATTTACGCTATAACATGGAAATTTCACTTGAAGACGCGGCGAAAGGCACAGAAACAAAAATACGCATCCCTGTGCAAGCCACATGTGAAACCTGCAAGGGCTCTGGCGCGCGACCTGGTACGCAACCAGTAACTTGTACCACTTGCGCGGGTCATGGACAAGTCCGTATGCAGCAAGGCTTTTTCTCCGTGCAGCAAACTTGTCCAAAATGTCATGGCGGCGGGAAAATGGTTAAAGACCCATGCCCCACTTGTAGTGGCGCTGGACGAATTAAACAAAACAAAACTTTATCCGTTAAGATTCCTGCGGGAGTTGATGAAGGTGATCGTATTCGCTTAAGCGGCGAAGGTGAAGCTGGCGTCAATGGCGGACCAACGGGTGATTTATATGTCGTGGTTCACCTAAAAGAACATGCTATTTTTCAGCGTGAAGGCGGTAATTTACATTGCGAAATGCCAATCAGCTTCAGTACAGCGGCACTTGGCGGTGAAATTGAAGTGCCAACACTAGGTGGCTCGGCAAAAATGAAGATTCCAGCAGAAACACAAACTGGCGGTGTATTCAGGTTGCGCGGTAAAGGCATCAAACCACTACGATCATCTGAACATGGTGATTTAATGGTGCATGTGGTGGTAGAAACACCGATTAAACTTACGAGCCGTCAAAAAGAGTTGCTGCGCGAATTTGAAGATAGCACACAAGCAGACTCTGGCAAACATAGCCCTAAGAGTAAAGGCTGGTTAGATAAAGCTAAGGACTTTTTTGAATAATAATGACGTCATCGCTTGAATATTTAAGGCTAGACTAATCATTCTGACAGCCCCTCAAAGGGGCTGTCATTTTTAAAAGTCGTCTTAAAAGCTGGGCTAGCTCAATATATACTTAACCGCATTTAACCTTTCCTCAAACACAGCTCTTTTAATGTCCTCTGGTGTAGTAAATGCGCTAGCCACAGCCCCCGCATCAACACTTGAAGCGGCTTCGAGCACTTTCAACATTAAATCTGCTGCTGGTGTTGGGCAGTTTTCTAGGCCAGCTCTACCGCGCGAATCTGCTTCACATGCTTTAAGGAAATCTTTGAACCTAGCTGGCTGACGAATGGCATCTAATTCGATTAAAAAACTCAGTAAGGTACTTGGTTTCATTTGTAGCGACTGATATAGTTTGCCATGAAATTTAGCGACTATTTGCGCTAATTCTTTACAGTCATTCGGCACTTTAATTCGCTTGCAAACGTCTCTAACCAAATTAAAGCTTCGTTCTTCATGCCCGATATGCTTGGGTAAAATGTTGGTTGGCGTAGTCCCTTTGCCAAGGTCATGCATCAGCGCGGCAAAGCGTATTGGCAATGAAAAATTTTGGCTCGCTGCATAATCAACAACCATCATCACATGCACGCCAGTATCAACCTCGGGATGGTGGCGTTCTGGTTGTGGCACTCCCCAAAGGCGACTAAGCTCTGGTAATATTTTTTGCAAAGCACCACATTCACGCAGCACTTCGAACATGCGACTAGGCTTTGTTTCGGACAAGCCCTTTGCCAGTTCTTGCCAAACCCGTTCTGCAACTAGCGCATCCACCTCACCAGCCTGCACCATTTGACGCATTAATATCATAGTTTCTGGCGCGAGCTTAAACTCTGTAAACCTTGCTGCAAAGCGAGCCACGCGTAAAATTCGCACGGGGTCTTCTGCAAAAGCATCACTCACATGGCGTAGCGTTTTAGATTGAATATCAGCTAAGCCATTGAACGGATCAATAAGCCGCCCATCGTCGGCTTTTGCAATTGCGTTGATGGTCAAGTCGCGCCGTGCTAAATCTTGCTCTAGCGTAACTTCTGGCGAAGCATGGACAACAAAGCCTTTATAGCCTTTAGCTGTTTTACGTTCTGTGCGCGCAAGGGCATATTCATCGTGAGATTTAGGGTGTAAAAAAACCGGGAAATCTTTGCCAACTGGCTTGAAACCAGCCGCGATCATAGCTTCTGGCGTACTGCCGACAACGACAAAATCTTTATCTTTTACAGAAAAGCCAAGCAACTCATCGCGTACCGCCCCACCCACCACATAAGTTTGCATGACTTTTTTGAGTATCTAATAAATGATAGGATTGAAAACTAACTACCTAGCAGCATATCGTCGAAACCGATCATAGGCACCACGCGGCGTTTCATCAACCAAGTATTCGGGAATCACTGCCTCTAGTGCGGTGGGTATCACGCCAAATATCTCAGGGAATGGATTAGCGCTCACGCTATCAACCTCCATAGACCGCACATTGTCGCGTGACATTAGTTTAATCGGCAGCAACTCCATCATAAATGCTTGCATGTATGAAAGTTTGTCACTTAACCCAATCATTGGGCGTTGAATATTCAAAGTCTTCATCACTTGCTTTATCAACTCACGAAAACTATAAACTTTAGGTCCGACAAGCTCATAAGTTTTACTGTAGGTATCAATATTATCGAGACTTTTTACAAAACAACTGGCAACATCTTCAACCCAAATAGGCTGAAATTTAGCATCGGGTTTGGCCAGTATCACTACTGGTAAATGCTTAACAAGTGACGCAAACAAATTAATAAAAGCATCACCACGCCCAAAAATAATAGATGGTTTGAAAATAGTGATATTCACTTTATCTTGCAAAGCCAGTAATGCGGCTTCACCTAAGGCCTTAGATTGCAAATATTGACTAGGCGCATTTTGCTCCGCGCATAAGCTACTCATGTGCAATAAGCGCGTAATGTCTAAGTCTGCACAAATTTTGACTAGTTTGGCTGGTAATTGATGATGCACGGCATTAAAGCTTAAGCGTCGGCTTTGATGCAAAATCCCAATCAAATTAATGACGGCATCGACACCTTTTAATGTTGCACTTAGCGCTTGCTGATCCAGCACATTACATTCCACCACTTGCACGTTAGGTAGTAATAATAAATGCTTGGCGGTATCGCGACGGCGAGTAACTACTTTTACGGCATAACCCGCCGCATCTAACTTGGCAACTACTGCACTACCGACAAAGCCTGAGCCACCTAAAACACATATTTCTTTTAATCTCATATTGAGCCCTGTATCTTCTTTTGATTTACTTATTTTTGACGACTATTCACTGTCAGCTTCCACAATTACAGGGTTGCCACTGGCAGGTATAATACCTAAACGGGATTTTAGTGACTGAATTTTAGTGCCTAAACGTGGTGCATATAAGTTTGCATTCGCCATGACTTTTTGTACGTAATTTCTAGTTTCGGTAAATGGAATGCTTTCAATATATATAGCAGCTTCAAGTGGCCCACTAGCCATCCATCGTTTTGCGCGGCTGGGGCCTGCGTTATAAGCTGCCGTTGCCATTACGGCTTGCCCGCCCATCAAATCCAAAGTGTATCGCATGTAATAAGTGCCAATACCAATATTGGTGCTTAAATCGTGGATTTTGTCGTTGCTATAACTACTCAGACCCATACGCTTTGCCGCCCATTTTGCAGTCGCCGGCATCAATTGCATCAACCCTGATGCACCAACACCTGATTTTGCATAATGCATAAACCTGCTTTCTTGCCGAGTTAACCCATACACCCAAGCTTCATCGATATTTTCGCTATTGGCTGAACTGCGTATTAAATCTCTATAAGGAGTTGGATAGCGCAAGCTGAAATCATGAATCTGCTTGGTGTTGTCTGCTGTAATAATAGCAATGTCGTACCACTTTTGACGCGCTGCATATTCCGCTGCGGCGAGCAGTTGTTTATCGTCAAAATTACGCGTTGCCCACACCCACTCAGCTTTAGCTTCCCAGCGTAAATCTAAGCGTTGCAATTCCAACGCACGCTTAATGGCGGAATCACCAGCGATTGCATTGACTTCATTCTCGCTGATGCTGTAATGCTCGCTAGGAGCGCTCATGACACTCTCCAACTCATCTGCCGCAAGCCAGCCATAATAATGACGCTCCGTAGATAGCTTGCTGAAAATTGCATTAGCTTCAGCTTGCTGGCCTAAACCTTGCCCCATCTGCTCTTTTAATGCGCGCGCCTTCCAGTAACGCCAAGCATTTTCATCTGATTGTTTTGTTGGCATTGCCGCGATTGCCGTTAATACAACTGGCCAATCTTTTGCGCGCAATGCGGCCCTAACTTTCCAAGCCAATTGTTCTTTGTCTAAATTTGCATTTTTAGCCAAGGCATAATATTCAAGCGCTTTAGGGTCATGGGCACGCGCTGCGTGGTAAGCAAATCTACCCCAAACAAAAGCGCGGTTGTCTGGGTCAACTGAATCTTGAATATCCTTATAACGACTAATTGCTGCCTCTAATTTAGTGCGCGCAAGACGATCAAGCGCATATAGATTAAGCTCTGTACCGAATCTACTTTTAAATGAAATGACTTTTTTGTCTAATACTTGCTGTGGGGTTAAAGTCGCGCTATCTAACAGCTTCATATTTTTCGCATCCATCATTGGTAGGCGTAGCGCAATACTTTTGGCAGCACTCAACTTGCCATCTTGTAAAACCAATCTAAACCGCGCCCAAATATCGTCTGTACTTAGATCACCTTTTTTCTGCATCACATCAAACAGTTGATTACAATTGCTAGGCAAATCAGCAGTCGTTAACCACAAGCTTTTAGTTTCATTGCTGACATCAGCGTCACCCAATTGAGCATGACCGAGTAAGGCATAGCACTGGACAACAATGTCATCGCGCTGAAAATTAACTGATTCAGTATAAAAAGCATCCCAGTTTTGTTGTTTAGCTAGTTTTTTTAGCCATTCCCCACGCACACGGTCGACAAAAGGCAGGTCAACATATTGTGCTAAAAAATTCTGCACTTCTTCATCGCGCGCTTGCTCTAAGTTGAGCAGCATTAGCCAATAATCGGCATAAGGCGCTAGGAGATATTGCTGAGTTTTAAGCTGGCTAACATCATTGGCTAAGAGGGTTGTATTTTTAGCCGCGTAAGATTCGCGTGCATGCTGAAACAGTGCATCATCAGAAAGTGCAAAGACCTGAGTAGGCACTATAGTGGTAAGGAGTACTAATAATAGGCGAATAATTAACACGGCGCGCCCTTTCAAATGAGTTGCTGCAATTGTTTTTAAAACGTTTTTTTAATCATTAATTCTAAAAAAACCAATCAGAATTTAGAAAGTTGACTCAACGATTAGTTGCGTACTTTGCGATAAAAATACTGCAGGTGCTTCATCTTTCTGTTGAAAAGTAGTGTATTCCCATGCCGTTTCATCTTGCAACAAAGCACATAGCAATTTGTTATTGAGCGCGTGACCTGATTTGTAGGCATAAAACGCACCTAAAATGGGGTGGCCCAACATATACAAATCACCAATAGCATCTAAAACTTTATGTTTTACAAACTCATCTTCATAGCGCAAACCATCGGTATTTAGTACACGATATTCATCTAGAACAATTGCATTATCCAAACTACCGCCACGCGCCAAGCCGTTAGATCGCAAATACTCAACCTCGTGCATAAAGCCAAAAGTACGAGCACGACTGATTTCTTTGACATAGGAATCAGTAGCGAAATCAATTTTTACATTACTACTAGAATGCTCAAATACGGGGTGATTGAAAAGAATGGTGAAGTCAATTTTAAAGCCATGATAAGGCTCAAAGCGAACCCACTTATCGTCATCAATCACCTCTACTGTTTTTATAACGCGTATAAACTTCTTAGGTGCAGCTTGTTCAACAATGCCGGCTTCTTGCAATAAAAATACAAAGGGACCAGAACTACCGTCCATAATTGGAATTTCAGCAGCGTTTACATCAATATATGCATTGTCTACTCCTAAGCCGGCAAGCGCAGACATGATGTGTTCAACGGTAGCAACACGCGCACCATTAGCTTCTAAGGCAGAACACATTCGTGTGTCATGCACTGCGTTAGGTGTGGCTAAGATTTCATTGGGCTGAGGCAGATCAACCCGTTTGAAAACAATACCAGTGTCGGGTGCAGCAGGGCGCAGGGTAAGAGTAACCTTTTCGCCGTTATGCAAGCCAACGCCAGTAGTGCTAATTGCTTTTTTTAATGTACGCTGCTTTAACATCAATCGTTCAAAATTCCCTATATCAAACTTTACATTCATCTACATTTACTGACATGTATCGTACATATTTGCCTTATTAATCAAGCAAATAATATCATGTTTCACCTAAATCTAGTGAATCCGAAAACTGGCTTAACGGTACAAGTAAGTTAAAAAGGTGGTTGTAAAGTGCCCAATTAGTCAGCTTGTTTACGTAAAAATGCAGGAATATCATACTCTTCTACACCTGACATTTTCATTGCTTCCACTTGTGCACGACGGCTGTTTGAACCAAATACTACAGGCGCTTCATCGTCTATCATATTGGTGTTGCCACCCATATAAACGGGTTGATTGCTTGTGCCAGTACGCAATACTTCTTGTGGCATCACACGTAATTCAGGTTTTTGTTGACGACGTTGTGAGCCAGTTAAACCAGTGGCAACCATTGTGACACGCAATCCGTCACCCATTGTTTCATCAAACACGTTACCAACAATCACTGTGGCATCATCTGCGGTAAATGCTTTTATGGTATTCATCACATCATAGTATTCTTTCATTTTGAAAGAGCTGGATGTGGTGATATTGACCAAAACACCGCGCGCATTAGCCAAGTTAACATCTTCTAACAATGGGCTTGCCACTGCTTGCTCAGCCGCGATACGTGCGCGATCTGGACCCGTTGCAAGTGCTGAACCCATCATCGCCATGCCCATTTCGCTCATCACTGTGCGTACATCAGCAAAGTCAACGTTCACTGTACCCGCGCAATTGATGATTTCGGCAATGCCTGAAACTGCATTGTGCAACACATCATTAGCCGCTCTAAACGCTTCTAAAAATGGTACATCTTCACCTAAAACTTCCATCAATTTTTCGTTGGGAATCACGATTAGTGAATCCACATATTTGGACAACTCTTCAAGACCATCTGCAGCTACTTTAGTACGCTTACCTTCAAACGAGAAAGGCTTAGTCACAACCGCAACGGTTAATATGCCCATTTCTTTTGCAATTTGCGCAATGACGGGTGCAGCACCCGTGCCAGTACCGCCACCCATACCTGCGGTGATGAACAGCATATCGGCGCCTTCAATCAACTCCGCAATTGCATCACGATCTTCCAATGCTGCTTCACGACCCACTTCTGGTTTAGCGCCTGCGCCTAAACCTCTAGTCATGGTCTCACCTATTTGCAATACTGTTTTAGCTTGGCTTTTTCTCAAAGCTTGCATGTCTGTATTCGCGCAAATAAACTCTACACCACCTACGTTTTTTTCGATCATATGTGCAACCGCATTACCACCACAACCACCTACCCCAATGACTTTAATAACAGCTTCTTGAGAACTTTTTTCCATGATTTCGAACATTTTGTGTCTCCTCTTTTTAATTTACTAATTTGCTTCTGTCTGAACTGCTTACTGCCTGCCTTACTTCTTAAAAATTACCTTGAAACCAGCTTTTCATTTTGTCCATCATGCGTGCAAATGAGTTGATTTCCATTTGTCCACTTAAATGCCTTTCTAATTGCTGCTTACCCATCAGCACCAAACCCACCCCCGTAGCATAGCGTGGGTTGCTAACCACTTCTGACAAGCCACCTACGTATCTTGGTAAGCCCATGCGCACGGGCATATGGAATATCTCTTCGCCTAGCTCCACCATGCCGCGCATCATGGCTGAACCCCCTGTGATGACGATGCCAGAAGCGATCATATCTTCCATGCCACTACGGCGTAGTTCATTCAATACCAATTCATACAACTCGACTACGCGCGGCTCTAACACCTCGGCTAAAGTTTGTACTGATAGCTGGCGTGGCTCACGACCATCTACGCCCAGCACCTCAATAACATCACGTGGGTCAGCTAATTGGCGTAATGCACAACCGTGCTTGATTTTAATATCCTCAGCGGATTGTGTTGGCGTACGAAATGCCACGGCAACATCGTTGGTCATTTGGTCGCCCGCAATAGGCACTACTGCCGTATGGCGAATCGCACCTTGTTTAAATACTGCGATATCGGTTGTTCCGCCGCCAATATCCACTAAACAAACACCTAACTCTTTCTCATCTTCAGTCAGCACTGCAAGGCTTGAAGCTAGCGGTTGTAAAATCAAATCACTGACTTCAATACCGCAACGCTTGATGCACTTCACTATATTTTGCGCGGCGGCCACTGCGCCTGTCACAATATGCACTTTCACCTCAAGCTTCATGCCGCTCATGCCTAGCGGTTCACGCACATCTTCCTGTCCATCGATAATAAATTCCTGCGTCAGGATATGTAGTATTTGCTGATCCGCTGGCAAGGCAACCGCACGAGCAGTTTCAATCACGCGATCCACATCCATCTGTGAAACTTCAGCATCCTTAATCTTGACCATGCCATGTGAGTTCAGGCTTTTAATGTGGCTGCCAGCAATACCGGTATACACATTATTGATTTTGCAATCGGCCATTAGCTCGGCTTCTTCTAGCGCACGCTGAATAGATTGCATGGTCGATTCAATATTGATCACCACACCTTTTTTTAAACCGCGTGAAATATGTTGCCCGAGGCCAATGACTTTTATCGTACCTTCTGGCTGTAGCTCAGCAACAATAGCGACAATTTTCGATGTGCCAATATCAAGGCCTACGATTAAATTTTTATCTTCTTTTGTTCTACTCATGTATTACTCCCTCCGTGGTTCACGCACGGTTTATGTCTATTTTTTAATGTCGCCAGATTTAATGTCATTAGCTTTTACAACACTAGCTTTCGTGGTGGCTGGCTTTATATTTGCTAATTCAACAACACTCTTCTTATTAATCTCTGCTGGTTTACGCACCGCAAATCCATTGGGATAGCGCAAATCTGCATAAGCGATTTTCTTATTCAACCCTGAAATTGTCGTGCTATATATATTGGCAAACTTCTCTAGCCTAGCTTGCATTTCAACGCGGCCTAGCTCAACTACCATGCTGTTTTGCGTGGTGATTTGCCATGCACGTCTTGGTGTAAGTGTTAAGTTAGCAATCTCTAAATTAGCCACTTTTAGCGCTTTGCTAAACTCTCCGTATTGCGAGGCAATTTCTATTACACCATCGCTAGGGCCATAAAATATTGGTAAATCACTCCCTGATGCAGCTTGAAATAATTCGCCATGCGTATCTACCAAGGCAATACTGCCCCACCTTGCCAACTCTTGATGCTCTTCTATCATCACTTCCAATCTATCAGGCCAACGGCGGCGCAAACTCACCTTGCGCGCCCAAGGCAACTTCTCAAAGGCATCCCGCGCTTTAATTAAATCTAATGTAAAAAAATTACCTTTAAGGTGCTTATCTACAATCAACTTAATCTGCTCACGGCTTACATGACTCAACTGACCATCTACCTTTACCTCACGCAGTGGAAATATCGGCAGATGTACCACGGCATATAAAGCCGCATACAGCATCACCAACACACTCAAGGCAAACAAGAGGCTGGCGATCCAATTAAGTAATGTAGGCTTATCCCACATCAGCTAGCTCCAAAATACGTACGACTAAATCTTCAAAACTAATGCCTGCGGCTTTTGCTGCCATTGGCACTAAACTATGATCCGTCATACCTGGGCTCGTATTAATTTCTATAAAGTAATGATTTCCCGCACTATCCATTAAAAAGTCCACGCGCCCCCAACCTCTACAGCCAATAGCTCTAAACGCAAGTAAAGCTTCCTGTTGAATTTGTGTTTCTTTTTCTGCGCTTAAACCGCATGGGCACAAGTACTCGGTATCGTTGCGTAAATATTTCGCTTCAAAGTCATAAAATTCATTCTTTGGCACAATGCGAATAATGGGTAAGGCCATAAATTCACCTTTACCATCGCCAATAATACCCACCGTGTATTCACCGCCATCTACAAATTTCTCAGCAATGACTAACGGATCAGCTTCGGCGGCAATCTTATAAGCGGCTTCTAATCCGCCAGATTGTTTGACTTTGCTAATACCTATGCTTGAGCCTTCATTGGCAGGTTTTACAAACAAAGGTAATCCTAATTTTGCTTCTATTGCCGCAAAGTCACTGTTAGCTGTGACTAATTCAAAATCTGGAGTAAACACATCCATTGCGCGCCATAATAATTTTGTGCGCCATTTATCCATGCCAATAGCTGAGGCCATTACGCCGCTGCCTGTATATGGAATATGCAACATTTCAAGTGCGCCTTGTATGCAGCCATCTTCGCCAAATCGTCCATGCAGATTAATAAATATACGGTCAAACGATTCAAGGTCATGCAAAGGTTTTTCACGCGGGTCAAAACCATGCGCATCAACACCTTGCGCTTGTAAGGCAGCCAAAACCGCCGCACCACTTTTAAGCGATACTTCACGCTCGCCTGATTTTCCACCAAGTAATACCGCAACTTTTCCGAACTTTTTATTCATATCAATTTTCTTAACCATTTTTTCATCAAGACTCATCACCACTAATATTCCCCGATCACTTTAACTTCTTGCTGCAAGGCGATGCCATGTTGTTGCAACACTGCTTCACGCATGTGTTTAATCAACAACTCTATGTCTAAGGCATTTGCACCACCCACATTCACAATAAAGTTAGCGTGCTTTTCAGACACTTGCGCACCACCAATGATGTAGCCTTTGAGACCACATGCTTCTATCAATCTTGCAGCATAATCGCCTGCTGGGTTTCTAAATGTAGAACCTGCACTCGGCAAATTAAGTGGCTGAGAAGCTAAACGTTGTGCCAATAAATCTTTAATTTTTTGCGCCGATTCATGTGCATCGCCAGCCTTTAAAGCTAACCAAGCTGCAATAAACCATTCATCTGCCACTGGCATATCAACATGCCGATAACTTGCAACAAACTCAGAGGCGTCCCGTGTATTTAATTCGCCACGTCGGTTAATAGTGGTCACACGTTGAACTACATTCCATGTTTCTGCCCCATAGCAACCTGCATTCATCGCCAGCGCACCGCCCAATGTACCGGGAATACCTGCAAAAAATTCGCCACCTTGCTTAGCTTCTTTAGCCGTAAACTTCGCCAACTTTCCACATGTAACGCCGGCTTCCACGTACACAAGATCACCTTCCATCTTTAATTCGGTTAATACGTTATGCATTAATACGACAGTGCCTCGCACGCCACCATCACGGACTAATAAGTTGGATCCTAAGCCAACAAAATAAATAGCTTGCGTTGCATTCAAGCTCTTTAAAAACAGACTTAAATCATCCAAACCCGCTGGAATGTAAAGTTGATCCACCGCACCACCTACACGCCAACTGGTATAACGTGCTAGCGACTCGTTTAAGAGCAGCTTTCCTGCAAATGGATGTGTCACTTTATTGATCACGTTTGCGGCTCGTTAATACTTAAAGATTGTACTGAGCGTGCTTTTGTTTTTTCAGCCACATGCCCAATTGAACCTGCACCCATCACAATGACCACATCATTAGCTTGCGCCATATTCATAATGGCTTCGGGCAAGGCATCGGTTGTTTCTACGAATAGCGGCTCAACCTTGCCAGCCACACGAATCGAGCGGATAAGTGAACGCGTATCTGCCGCAATGATTGGTGCTTCGCCAGCTGAATATACTTCAGTCAGCAATACTGCATCTGCGCTAGATAACACACGCACAAAGTCTTCAAAACAATCACGCGTACGTGTGTAACGATGTGGTTGAAAAGCCATGACCAAACGACGATTCGGAAAGGCTGCGCGCGCGGCGGCGATGACTGCCTGCATTTCTACAGGGTGATGTCCGTAGTCATCAATCAACGTAAACGCCCCTTCAGGGTTGCCATTAACCGCCCTTGCTTTAATTTCACCGTAACGTTCAAACCGTCGACCTACGCCTTTAAATTCTTTTAAGGCTTTAATGATTGCTGCATCAGGCAAGTTGAGTTCACTGGCTATTGCAATGGCAGCCAGCGCATTTAATACATAATGATTGCCTGGTAGATTTAATGTGACGTCAAACTCGGTCATCACGCCATTGATACGTTGTACTGTGAAGTGCATTTTGCCGTCATCAGCGCGTACATTAATCGCGCGAACACGCGCCTCTTCACTAAAACCATAGGTCATGACAGGCTTAGTGATACGCGGTAGAATTTCACGAATATTGGCATCATCAAGACACACTACCGCCATACCCCAAAACGGTAATTGTTGTAAGAATTCTACGAATGCGCTCTTGAGCTTGTCAAAGCTATGCTCATAAGTATCCATGTGGTCTTGGTCGATATTCGTGACCACTGCCATCACCGGCGTTAAGTGCAAAAATGAAGCATCTGACTCGTCCGCCTCGGCTACGATGTACTCGCCTGTACCAAGCTTGGCATTAGCATTGGCCGCTTCCAACTTGCCGCCAATCACAAAGGTTGGATCCATGCCAGCTTCAGCCAATATGCTGGCAATTAGGCTGGTAGTAGTGGTTTTACCATGCGTACCTGCAACGGCAATACCTTGCCTAAAGCGCATCAGCTCAGCCAACATTAGTGCACGCGGAACCACTGGTATATTTTTAGCTCTGGCGGCTTTTACTTCTGGGTTTTCTTCATTAACCGCGCTTGAAACCACAACCACATCCGCATTGCCCAAGTTTTCAGCCGCATGGCCTTGGTATACGGTTGCGCCAAAATCAGTTAAACGCTGCGTAGTGGCATTCACCGCCAAATCAGATCCAGTGACGGTGAAATCTAAGTTAATCAACACCTCAGCAATGCCGCTCATGCCTGAGCCGCCAATACCGACAAAATGTATATTCTTTACTTTATGTTTCATGCGGCTAGCTCCTTGCAGATATTGGCAACATCAGCGGTGGCTTGTGGCTTGCCCAATACGCGCGCTTTAATTGCCATGCTTAAACATTGTTCGCGTGTTAAGTCTTGCAGTAAAGCGGCGACTTTTTCTACCGTAAATTCGACTTGTGGGACTAATATCGCCGCGTCTGCATCAGATAAATAATGCGCATTTGAAGTTTGATGGTCATCCACTGCATGTGGGAAAGGCACTAAGACGCTTGCCACGCCAGCGGCTGAAACCTCTGCTACGGTTAATGCACCGGCACGACAAATGACAATATCCGCCCATCTATACATCGCTGCCATGTCATCAATAAATGCTTTTGCTTCAGCTTGAACATTGGCTGCTTGGTAGTTACCTTGCAATGCAGCGATATGCTTTTCACCCGCCTGATGCACCACTAGCGGACGATTTTCCACTGCAATTTCAGCCAATGCTTTTGGCAACACTTCATTCAATGCTTGCGCGCCTAAACTTCCGCCAACCACTAACAAGCGCAATGGCCCAGTACGCTCAGCCAACCTAGCTTCTGGTGACAAAATTTGAGTAATATCAACCCGCACAGGGTTGCCGACTAACGTTGCCTTGCTGCCAAAAGCCGCTGGGAAAGCGGCTAATACTTTGCTTGCGAAATACGCTAAAGTTTTATTGGTTAAACCTGCCACTGAGTTCTGCTCATGTATGACTAATGGCTTACGCAATAAACTAGCCATTAAACCGCCAGGAAACGCCGCAAAACCACCCATACCCAATACAAGATTAGGTTGATATTTTGCAATCGCTTTATATGATTGCGTTAACGCAATACTCAATTTAATAGGAAGCAACAACCAACCCATCAAGCCTTTACCACGCACACCGCGCATGGTGATCATGGCTTTTTGATAGTCTTTATTTTCTATCAAGCGATTTTCCATTCCACCTTCAGTGCATAGCCATACGATGTTCCAACCTTGTGCTTTTAAATTGTCCGCCACCGCCATTGCTGGGTATACGTGCCCGCCCGTGCCGCCTGCCATAATCATTAGCGTTTTACTCATGACAGCAAACCTTTTTGCAATCGGCGATTTTCAAAGTCGATTCTGAGCACGATAGCCATCGCAATACAATTGGCTAAAATACCGCTGCCGCCGAATGACAGTAAAGGCAAAGTTAATCCTTTGGTTGGCAGCAGCCCCATGTTTACACCCATATTGATAATGCCTTGCACGCCCATCCAAACGCCTAAGCCTTGTGAAAGTAGCGCTGCAAAATAACGCTCATTGGCAATCGCTTCTTTTGCGATACTAAAAGAGCGAATCACTATCCATACAAATAATCCAACAACGGCTAAAACGCCTACAAAGCCTAATTCTTCTGCAATTACGGCCAGTAAAAAGTCGGTATGCGCTTCTGGCAGATACAATAATTTTTCCACACTAGCGCCTAAACCCACACCAAACCACTCGCCACGACCAAACGCAATGAGTGCATGTGAAAGTTGATAACCTTTACCATACGGATCTGCCCACGGATCCATAAAGCCGATCACACGCTCAAGTCGGTAAGGTGAACTCCAAATCAAGAACACAAACCCGACAACCAGCAACACTAGCAAACCAGCAAATATGCGACCGTTAATGCCGCCTAGCCATAAAATCGAGATTGAGATTGCCGCAATTACGGCAAATGCGCCGAAATCTGGCTCGCGTAATAACAAACCACCCACCATCAGCATCACGATTAACATGGGTAAAAAACCTTTTCTAAAGCTATCCATCACCGCAGCTTTGCGCACGGTGTAATCTGCCACATACATGGCGGCAAATAGCTTCATAAACTCTGAGGGTTGTGGATTAATCACAAATAATCTTAACCAGCGGCGGCTACCGCCCGCTTTAAGGCCGATGCCAGGAATAAGCACCAAGACCAACAAGGCCATGCCCAGCAAAAATAAATACGGCGCCATTTTTTGCCACCACGAAATAGGCACTTGAAACGCAACAAATGATGCCGTTAGCGCTACCACCATAAAAATGGCTTGATGCACGAGGTAATAACCGCTGTTATGCCCAACACCTTTATCCGCTTCAGCAATCGCAATAGAGGCTGAATACACCATAACCAAACCTATGCCCAGCAAGCACAATACCGTCCACAGCAAGCCTTGGTCATAGGTAGGTGAGTTGATGCGGTCACGATTTAACATGGCGGCAATCATGCAAGCTCCTTCAAGCGCTTAACCGCGCTGACAAAGACTTCTGCACGATGCACATAATTTTTGAACATATCAAAACTTGCGCAGGCTGGAGATAGCAATACGGCGTCATCTGATTGAGCGAGTTTTTTAGCAATGTTGACCGCTTCAGCTAAATCAATCGCAAGATATATAGGAACGTTAGTTTTTAACAATGCCGCTTCAATCAACGCTGCATCACGGCCTATTAACACGACGGCACGCGTATTTTCTGCTATGGCATCCGCTAACGGTGAAAAATCCTGGCCTTTGCCTTCGCCGCCTGCTATCAATACGATTTTTTGTGGGAAACCATTTTTATATATGCCTGCGATAGCGGCACAGGTTGCGCCTACATTCGTGCCTTTTGAGTCATCGTAATAATCAACATCATCAATATTGGCAACCCACTCAACGCGATGTGGCAAACCTTTAAAGTTATAAAGTGTTTGGATAATAGGCGCGTAATCTACCCCAATCGCTCGACATAGAGCGACGGCGGCCAGCGCGTTTGCTGCATTATGCAAACCGACGATTTTTAGGTCCGATATGTTGATCAGCTCCTTTTCGCCCACACAAAGCCATGTTTCGCCATCAAGCTGCTTTAAGCCATAAGATGTTACATCGCTATCTTCTGACAAACCAAAAGTCACTTGCGCTAATTTTGACCGCGCCATCATCATGCTCCACGCATCATCACGATTAAGCACTTGCAAAGTTGCGTTGTAAAAAATACGCGCTTTGGCTATCGCATACTCTTGAAAACTAGCGTATCTATCCATGTGATCTTCAGATAAATTAAGCATAGTGGCTGCATCGACGTGCAATGAATTGGTCGTCTCCAGCTGAAAACTAGATAACTCCAGCACGTAAACATCTGGCGTTTCCATGTTTAATGTATCTAACACCGCCAAACCAATATTGCCGGCAACTATCGTTTTCAAACCTGCCGCTTTGCACATTTCTCCGACCAAAGTAGTCACGGTAGTTTTGCCGTTAGCGCCAGTAATCGCAATCACTTTGGCGCTTGTTGGGCGGTATTGCGCAAACAACTCGACGTCTCCAACAACACTAATACCACGCTTAATAGCGGATTGAACCTCATGTTCATTCAATGGTACGCCTGGGCTTGCCACGATCAAGTCTAGTTCGCTAAACATTTCTTCTGAAAAAGCACCTGAGTAAATCTTCACTTGCGGCAACTCTGCTTTAAGTACCTCTATGCCTGGCGGTGTTTCGCGCGTATCCGCCACAGACAAGCGTGCGCCTTGCGTGTTTAACCAACGCAAGGTAGAGACCCCTGTTTCACCAAGGCCTAGCACTAATACTTTTTTGTCTTTTAACGCGATTTTCATTTTCGTTTATCGGCCTGTCTATTTACCTTAATTTCAAACTTGCCAAACCAATCAACACCAACATCATGCTGATAATCCAAAAACGCACCACTACCTGCGTTTCCTTCCAACCTTTTTCTTCGTAATGGTGGTGTAGTGGCGCCATCAAAAATATGCGTTGACCTACACCAGTTTTTCGTTTGGTATATTTAAAATACAAGACTTGCACTGCTACCGAAAAAGTCTCCACCACAAACACACCGCCCATAATGAATAGTATGATTTCTTGGCGCACAATTACCGCCACAATACCCAGCGCAGCGCCTAAGGCTAACGCGCCCACATCACCCATAAAAACTTCTGCTGGATAGGCGTTAAACCACAAGAACCCTAAACCAGCACCAGCCAACGCAGCACAGAAAACCATCAGCTCGCTAGCGCCTGCCACATAAGGCACGCCTAAATATCTTGAGAAGTACAGATGCCCCGCAACGTAAGCGAAAATACCCAAAGCAGCAGCCACCATTACCGTTGGCAAAATGGCTAATCCATCCAGCCCGTCAGTTAAGTTCACGGCATTGCTGCTACCTACCACGACTAAATACGTTAACAGCATGAATCCGACCGCGCTTAACGGCAGCACTAGATGCTTAAAGAACGGCACAATCAAGGTGATTTCTGCCGGACTGGTATGTGTTTTGTATAAAATAGCGGCAACGGCTATGCCGATTAAACTTTGCCAAAAAAACTTGGCTTTAGCGGAGAGTCCTTTGGGGTTTTTATGCACCACTTTGCGGTAATCATCTACCCAGCCGATTGCGCCAAAACCTAGCGTAGTGGCTAATACCACCCATACAAAGCGGTTACTTAGGTCTGCCCATAACAATGTAGATATTGCTATAGAGATTAAAATAAGCGCGCCCCCCATAGTTGGTGTGCCAGTTTTCATTAGATGCGTCTGTGGTCCATCATCACGCACAGCTTGTCCGACTTTGTACTCAGTCAACTTACGTATCATGCTAGGGCCAGCGATAAGTGAAATTGCCAATGCGGTCAGCGTGGCCAACACTGCACGCAAAGTAATATAGTTAAATACATGAAATCCACGAATATCGTGTGCCAGCCATTGTGCTAATACTAATAACATTTAGTGTGCCTCTCCATTTTGGGTCGCGTTAGTCGCTTCTTTATCTATCGCTTTGACCACTAACTGCTTCACAACGCGCTCCATTGCCATAAAGCGCGAGCCTTTTACCAGCACGGTTGCATCAGGAGTCATTTTTGCAATTAGGTCTGCGCTTAATTCTTCTACAGTTAAGTAATGCTGTGCGCCTACACCAAAGGCGCTGACCATATGCTGACTTAACTCACCTAAGGTCAATAGCGCATCGACACCTGCCGCTTTGGCGTATAAACCAATTTCAGCATGTAGCTCGGTCGCGTTATCACCCAACTCTCCCATATCGCCCAACACCAATAGCTTTTTACCTGTTTTGGCCACAAGCACATCAATGGCAACTTTCATTGACATCGGATTCGCGTTATAAGTATCATCAATCACTAATGCGCCATTGCAGCCATTTAATGGCTGCAAGCGGCCTTTTGCACCTGCAAAACAATCTAAGCCAGCAGCAATAATATTGAGCGACACACCCATACTTAAAGCCGTGGCAGTGGCCGCCAAGGCATTAAGTACATTATGTTTGCCTGGTGCTGGCAACTGCACATTCACTGTGCCTTGTGGCGTATGAATCTCAAGCATGCTGGCACTGGCTTGTAGCTGATAAGTTGCGCTAACATCAGCTTTATTTTCTAAGCCAAAAGTCACTACGTTATGATTGCCAGCGAGCGCAATCCAAAGTGCCGAAAAAGCATTATCAGCGTTAATCACAGCCGTGCCATTAGCGGCTAAACCTTCAAAAATCTCGCCTTTGGCTTTGGCAATAGCCTCTAAGGAACCCAACTCGCCAATATGTGCGCTACCCGCGTTATTAATCACCGCAACAGTTGGCTGACCGATTTTTGATAAATAACTAATTTCACCCGTGTGGTTCATGCCCATTTCGACCACCGCATAGCGATGCTGTTTGTTCAATTTAAGCAAAGTCAGCGGCAAGCCAATGTGGTTGTTTAAGTTGCCAACGGTGGCTAATACTGCATCAGAATGATTGCTAGCGGCTCTTAATATAGAAGCGAGCATTTCTTTTACAGTGGTTTTACCATTGCTACCGGTAATTGCCGCTACTGGGAGGTCAAATTGATTGCGCCAATATGCGGCAAGTTGACCTAAGGCTAAACAAGTGTCATTCACCACGATTGCCGGCTCTGCACCTGCCACTTGATGCGATACCAACACCGCTGCCGCACCTTGCTTAATGGCTAGCTTGGCATAATCATGTCCGTCAAAATGATCACCTTTTAGCGCCACAAATAACTGGCCTTTTGTGATGTTGCGGCTATCTGTGCCCACACTGTTAAAGCTTGAGTCCTTGCCAATCAGTGAGGCTTGCATGGCGCTTGCGGCTTCAGAAAGTAGCATCATAAAGATACCTCGCTATCAGATTTAGCTTGGTGAGATGCGCCATTCTTTACGGCCCGAATATTAAGTGCATCTTGGGCAATTAGCGCATCATCAAACGGATGCTTAATGCCTAGTATTTCTTGATAATTCTCATGGCCTTTTCCAGCCACTAGTACAATATCGCCCTTGTTAGCCAACTGAATTGCCAGATGAATCGCAGTTGCACGATCCGTTTCAAGCAAGTATCCATCAGGGTTAGCCGCAGTAATCTGCTCGATAATAGTGGCAGCATCTTCACTGCGAGGATTATCTGAAGTCACAATCACGGTATCAGCTAACTTGCGAGCAATCGCGCCCATCAATGGACGCTTACCAGCATCGCGATCGCCACCGCAACCAAACACACAAAGCAATCTTGCCTCGCCCTGCAATTGTTCACGCAAGGTGCTTAACACCTTTTCCAGCGCGTCTGGGGTGTGGGCATAATCCACCACCACTAAAGGAAAATTGCCGCCGCCAAATTGCTGCATGCGGCCTACTACTGGCTTGATTTGACCAATGACGGCAATGGCATCATTTAAAGAAACATCTAACGCAAGCAAGGTGACCAATACAGCAAGCACGTTATAAGCGTTAAAGCGGCCTAGCACTGGCGCGGCTAATAGCGCTTCGTCATTGGGAGTTGTAACGTACATACTCAAGCCAGCATCATGTAACTTCAACTGACTGCCACGCACGTCGCCATGTTGCAGGCCATAACTTAACAATGGCTTACCTTGCTTGCTCAGAGCAGTTGCGATTTGTTGCCCAAAAGCATCATCTGCATTTAATACTGCAACTTTTAACCTTGATATATCAAATAACTTTTGTTTGGCTTCAGCATAAGCTTCCATTGTTTCGTGATAATCCAAGTGGTCACGACTCAAATTTGTCAGTACGGCAATATCAAATGCCACGCCATTCACACGACCTTGATCTAAGCCATGTGATGAAACCTCCATGACAACCGCATCAGCCTGTTGCGCTACAAAATCAGCCAACATCCCTTGCAGCAATATTGCATCTGGCGTGGTATTTGTCGCTTCGGCGAGCACGCTCACTTCGGCTGACGCCGCTACATTGCTAGCAACAAAGCCGTTACCTATAGTGCCTAATACCGCAGATTTCTTACCCAACAGCGCTAAGCATTGGGCAAGCCACTGACTCACTGAAGTTTTGCCATTAGTGCCAGTCACGCCTATCACGGTCAATTTTTCTGATGGATATTGGTAATACTCAGCCGCAATCTGACCCACTTGGGCTTTCAGATTAGCTACCGCTAAATTGCTCACATGCCAATCGGCAGACCAAGTAAATCCGGCCTGCTCCCAAATAATAGCGCTTGCGCCTTGTTGAATGGCCTGACCTATGTAATCACGGCCATCGTTTTTTGCACCAGGGTAAGCCAAGAATAATGAGCCTGCCCGCACTTGAAGGCTATCAGCGGTAATCGATTTAAATGACTGATTAAATGTTGAGAGTAAGGTCATGTGCTCTCCCTCACATCATCAACATTACCTGGCACATCATCAGGAATCACTACATTATTATTTGGCGCATCTTGTGGTATCGCCAGCATACGTAATACATCGGTCATCACTGCGCTAAATACTGGCGCAGCAGCTACTCCGCCATAATACTGATCGCCAGCAATGTTAGGATCATCTATCATTACCGCCATAATTAAGCGTGGGTTCGATGCTGGCGCCATACCGACAAAAGAAGCGACATACTTGTCTTTTTCATAGCCATGCAACCCTAGCTTGTGCGTCGTACCAGTTTTACCAGCGATGCGATAACCTAAAACCTGCGCCTTTAATGCAGTGCCGCCTGGCAAAACCACCATCTCTAGCATGTCTTTCATTTCGTTTGCAGTTTGGGCGCTAAACACTTGCGTACCCACGGGCATATCCTGCAGTTTTAATAATGAAACAGGCTTTAACTCACCATCATTCGCAAATACGGTATACGCCCTTGCCAACTGCAATAAGGTCACACTAATACCATTACCAAATGACATGGTAGCCTGCTCAATTGGCCGCCAAGTTTTGTAATCACGCACCTTTCCAGAAGCCTCACCCGGAAAACCAATATGTGTTTTAGCACCAAAACCTAATTGGTTAAACGTATCCCACATATATTTTTTATCGAGTGATAATGCTATTTTTGACGCACCTACATTAGATGACTTTTGAATCACCTCGGCCACGGTCAAAACGCCATGCGCGTGTGAATCATGTATGGTTGCAGGGCCTATTCTCAGGGTTCCAGGCGCGGTATCAATCTTAGTATCAGGCTGGTACTGACCTGACTCCAAGCCAGCAGCAACGGTCACTGGCTTCATGGTGGAACCTGGCTCAAACATATCCACAATCGCACGATTGCGTGTTTTACCTTTAATATTCACTGGATTATTAGGGTTGTAAGTGGGAACATTAGTCATCGCGAGCACCTCACCAGTTCTCGCATCCAACACAATTGCTGCACCAGCGACAGCCTTATGCAACTCAACTGCTTTTACTAACTCGCGATGCGCTAAATACTGAATTCTACGGTCTATAGACAACACCACATCGCGACCATCTTGCGGCACTTTTACCGCTTGTAAATCTTCAATAATATGTCCAGATCTATCTTTTATAACTTTGCGACTACCTTCCACCCCAGATAGCGCGTCATTCATGGCAAGCTCAAAACCCTCCTGCCCCTTATCATCCAAGCCAGTAAAGCCCACCAAGTGGGCAGTAACGTCGCCAGCAGGATAATAGCGTTTATATTCACGCTGCAAGTAGACGCCTGGCACGCCCACTTTCATCACTTGCGCTGCAAGCTCTGGTGAAATCCTACGCTTCAAGTACACAAATCCACGCTCGCTATTAACCAACTTCTGACTGACAACTTCGGGTTTAATTTGTAGAATATCTCCAATCTGCTTGGTTTGCGCAGCATTAACCACAACATCTGGCGGACTTGCCCACACAGATTCTACTGGCGAACTAATCGCCAACAACTCACCATGCCGATCAGTAATCTTTCCGCGATGCGATGATAAAACCAAGGTGCGGCTATAACGCGCATCCCCTTGGTCTTGTAAGAATTTTTTATGGAAATTTTGCAAATAAACACCACGTCCCAGCAACGCAGCAAACCCTAACAGAACCGCCCCCAACAACACGCGACGACGCCAAGTAGGCAATTTCACAATCACAGGCGTGGTATGCATAGCCATTATGGCGCCACTCCCAATTGCGTTTGTGCAGGCACTTCGAATTTCATGGCTACTGGTTCTTTAGGTGCGGCGGCATTCAATGTCACTATTTGCACGCGCTTGGCATCTGGCACTTGCATCTGCAATTTAAGCGTAGCAATCTCTTCTACGCGGGAATGCATCGCCCAAGTGCTTTGCTCAAGCTGCAATTGCCCATACTCTTGATCATATTGTTTAGCTGCTTGGCCAAGTTGCTCAAGCTCAATATAGCGGTTGCGCGCCTTATGCTGCGAGTTCACTAGCCCTAGTGCTGAAAAAATCAGCGCAAAGAACAAAATGAGATTCAAGCGTGTCATGCTATGTCAGTTCTCTCTGCCACACGTAAAACTGCGCTACGCGAACGTGGATTGCGTTTAACTTCTTTAGCGCTCGGCCTGATTGTTTTGCCTACGGCTTTTAATTTTGGCTGAGGCAACTCTGCCGCACGCACCGGGAAATTCGAAGGCAAGTCATCACGATTCGCTTGGCCACGTACAAACTGCTTCACAATACGGTCTTCCAGAGAATGAAAACTAATCACCGCCAAACGACCTTGTGGCGCCAACAAAGCCAAACACTGCGGCATGGTTAGCGTAAGCTCCTCAAGCTCCTGATTGACGTGAATCCGTAAAGCCTGAAATGTCCGCGTTGCGGGATTCTGGCCGGGCTCAAACCGCGTGACTGCCCCTGCCACGACCTTGGTAAGTTGCCCTGTAGTGGTGATGGCGCGCCCGTCATTGCGCTCCGTAATAATCGCCCTTGCAATCTGCCTAGCAAACCGTTCTTCACCATAATTTTTTATAACCTCCGCTAAAACCTGCTCCGTTGTGCTGGCGAGAAAATCTGCCGCTGTTTTTCCGCTGCTTTGATCCATACGCATATCCAGCGGCGCATCGTATCTAAAACTAAATCCACGGCTTGCCTCGTCAATTTGTGGCGATGAAATACCCAAATCCAACAAAATTCCATCTACTTTTACAATGCCCATTTCAGCTAGTTCGGCTTGTATGCCCGCAAAATGACTATGCACCATGCTAAACCTAGCGTCTGCAATCGCCCGACTCGATTCAATCGCACTTAAATCGCGATCAAACGCAATCAACCGACCATTAACGCCTAATTGCGCTAAGATTTTTTTGGAATGTCCGCCGCGACCGAAAGTGCCATCCACATAAACGCCATCTGGCTTAACGGCCAAGGCTTGCACAGCTTCATCTAACAAAACGGTGATGTGTGAGCTTGTAGACGACTCTGCTACAGATTCGCTTTCTAGATTTGACTTTGAGTTGGAAATTAATTCGGACACTTCTGGGGTTTACTTTTCTAACTTTAATGCGACTGTTGAAGACACTGATTTTGTGGATGTTTTTTTGCAGACAATGATACTTTGTGGGGCGCGCGGCTCACGCCCTTAATCACAGCGAGAATCCCTCGAGTTCTGTTGGCATAGTGAAGTTGTCGTCTTGCATCACTTGCGCTAACTGCGCACGCCAAGCCTCCATGTTCCACAATTCAAAATGGCTACCTTGACCAACCAGCATCACTTCTTTATCCAAGCCCGCAAATTCACGTAACACTGGTGAAACCAACATGCGACCAGCGCTATCCAATGCAACATCTTCAGCAAAACCCACCAACAAACGCTGCAAAGCACTAGATTGCTTATCAAACGAAGATAAGGCCATCATCTTGGCTTGAATCGGCTCCCATGCCGGTTGCGGATACAGCAATAAGCAACGATGTGGATGTGCAGTCAACACCAAGTTACCGGCGCACTCAAGCTGCAAAGATTCCCTGTGCTTGGTCGGCACAGCCAGTCTGCTTTTAGCGTCTAAACTTAATGAGGTTGCACCGCGAAACATTTTGCCGTTACTTTCCTTAACCTTAAAGTAAATCTTAAACCAAATTTTAAGTGTGCTTTATGTGAAATCTCCACAATACCCCACTTCTTCCCACTAAGATGCACTATAAATAAAATAAAAGCCTATTGCAAGCGCTTTTTGCTATTTTTCCTATATATCTCAATGACTTAGCGTATTTTTGCGCTAAAAATAATATCGTTATAAATTAAGTACATACGAAATTATGTGAATGTAGATTATTAAAGTAATGCTGAAAGCATTTGAATTGTAATTGGAGTGAAAACAGGGGATTTTAAAATTACACTTACGAACTTGGGATTAGGCCCGAAATAAGCGCAAAAAACTTCTCGCCACAGAACATTCGTACGAGTAAGCACATCATTCTGAAGGGCACTTTTGAGGGGTAATTCTGGGTGAAAGTGAAGCTGGCCGATAAGCCGGGTTCTGTGGACCTTATTGCTAAGGCTGACAGTCATTCATCTAGGCGCACAATTACTTGTACGCTCAAGCAACCTACCCGCTGGCAGCGCGAACCACGCCTTATTAACCGAAGTTAAAATGCCAGCCTATTTGGTCTTGCTGCGAATGGAGGTTACCGCGTTTCACCGTAACTTAATACGCTCGTCTCTGTGGCCCTATTCCGCGCCTTATATCTTGCCAGCTTGCGCTAACAAAAATTTCAGCGTACGGCCGTTAGCCGTCATCCCGTTCTGTGCAGCCCGGACTTTCCTCCCCCTATGCTTTTTCAAACACAAGCGGCGACTGTCTAGCCAGCTTCAAGCGCATTTTAACACGCCAAGACTTAATCCATTCAATATAGCCAAAAACATTTTAAAAAATATGCCCTGCGAGGCCCGTCCCTATTGGCTCGCAGGGCATCTGTTTTGATGAAACGCGGGGGCTTTGCTTGCATTACTTTCGCCAATAGTCAGCCCGCCACATCACCTAAAGGCAACAACTGCGGCTTAACTAAAGCCGATCAAGCAAAAAAGGCCTGCACATCGGCAATCTCTCGCGTTCGTTTAAATGGCGGCAAACTTTGCCAGATTTTTTTACCATACGACTTAGTAATCAGACGTGGGTCACAAATCATCAACACGCCTCTATCATTCTCATCCCGGATCAAGCGACCAGCGCCTTGCTTTAAGGTGATCACCGAGTACGGCAACTGATATTCCATAAAAGCATTTTTACCTTCTGCATTGAGCTTATCGACCCTTGCCGATAACACTGGGTCATCCGGCGGGGCGAATGGCAGCTTATCGATAATCACCACACTTAATGCTTCGCCGCGCACATCCACGCCCTCCCAAAAACTTTGAGAGCCGACTAATACGGCATTGCCTAATCGGCGAAAGCGGTCTAGCAGCTCAGTGCGTGAGCACTCGCCTTGCAACAACAATGGGCTTTCGATGCCATTCTCGGCAAAGGCTTCTTTCAGTAAAGCATGAATTTCACGCATGGCACGCAAGCTGGTAGAAAGTACGAAAGCTCTGCCGCCGCTGGCCTGTAATACTGGCAGGGCTGCAACTACTACGCACGATGTGTAGCTTGGGCTGTTGGGGTCTGGCATGTCGGGTGGAACATATAATAGCGCCTGCTCTTGGTAGTTGAACGGGCTTTCCCAAAAACCTGTTTTGGCATCTTGCAAGCCCATTTGCTGGATATAGTGGCTAAAATCACTTTTAACCGCCAGCGTAGCCGAGGTAAATATCCATGCACGCGGTTGCGCATTAAGTTGTTTTCCGAAACCTTCAGCCACGCTTAAAGGGGTCGCGTGGAGTTGTACTGAATGGGTAAAAACCTCTACCCAGCGCACCAGGTTATTATTTTCCGCAGATTGCCAGCGACTAAATAAATCATACAAAGCCTCGCTACGTTGCCAGCACTTTTCCAACAGAGGATCACGCGCGGCTTGGGTTTCAAGTACTTTTTCCAGCACTTTTAATTGAATTTGCATGTGCTTGTAAGCCTCTTCAAATCCTTTTAAAGCCAATGCTTTTTGCACGGGTAAGCGCGAGCCTTCGTAAGCAAAAATTAACCTGAAGTCTTTTGCGGCTTTTTCTAAGACAGGAATCGCCTTGCCTAACTCGATGCAATCTTTGGCCAGCGTTAAATGCGCGGCCATGCAATCTTGCGCCAACTCATGTAACTGGCTAGTTGAAACATCTTCGCCAAAGAATAGCCCAGCGACTTCTGGCAATTGGTGCGCTTCATCGAATATCACCGTATTGGCCGTGGGCAATAGCTCAGCTACACCTTCGTCACGTAGCATAACATCGGCAAAGAATAGGTGGTGATTCACCACCACCACATCGGCTACCAGTGCCTTTTTACGGGCTTCCATCACAAAGCATTCTTTATAATAAGCGCAATCTGAGCCTAGACAATTGTCGCGGGTGGAGGTGACGCTTGCCCAAATCATGGCGTTTTCTGGCACCGAATTAAGCTCACTTTTGTCGCCAGTTTTGCTGTTTTCCGCAAAGGCTTTAATTACATGTACATATTTTGCATCATCACGCGAGGAAAATCGGCCTTCCTGCTCGGCACGCTCAAGATGATAATGGCACACGTAATTAGCGCGGCCTTTTAACATAGCCACGGTCACTGGTACTTTTAAGGCATCGCGCACATTAGGCAAATCGCGGCCGTACAACTGATCTTGTAAGTTCTTGGTCCCTGTGGAAATAATCACCTTACCGCCAGTGAGCAACGCCGGCACCAAATAGGCGAAGGTTTTACCTGTACCTGTACCCGCTTCAGCCACAAGCTGCGTGTTGTTTTTAATGGCATCAGCAATTGCTAGCGCCATTTCTAACTGTTGCAAGCGTTCACTGTAGCCTTCAATCTGTTTGGCTAAAATGCCGTCTTTTTCAAAAACTTGGCGAATGGTAAGTGTGCTCATAAGGGGTGTGATTATCCCATGACTTAGCATGTTGCAAAATGTAAATTAAATTTAGCATTTTGCGTTTTCAATTTAATTTCTTATAATCTCACTGTGATTAAAACTATCCTTAAAATTCGAACGCGTTATCTATTGTCCATTGCGCTGGCTTTAACCAGTGCATCATGTGCAGCAGTCGAGTCCATGCCAGTAGAAAGCACTACATCAGAACAAACTAGCGCAGATGAAAACCCAGAAAACTGGTCTGGCCGTGCGAGTGAAGTATTAGTTAATGCGCTAAGCCTGACTGGCATTAAATATACGCGAGGCGGCAACACCCCTGAAACAGGGTTTGATTGTAGTGGTTTTGTACGCTATGTATTTAAGCAAGCGGCCAGCTTAACTTTACCGCATAGCGCTCTGGCAATTAGTCAACTGGGTCAAACCATCCCTAAAAATGAATTGCAACCTGGCGATTTGGTGTTTTTTAATACCCTCAAAAATACGTTTTCTCATGTGGGCATTTATTTAGGTAACAATCGCTTTGTTCACTCTCCCAGCACTGGTGGCAAAGTGCGCGTAGATAACATGCAAGAAAACTATTGGGCAAGCCGATTTAGTGGTGCGCAACGGATGGATCAGCTAAAAGCCACGGCTAAATAACCCGCATTAGCTCAATAAAAATAGCGTACTGGCTTGCGTCAGATAACAGGCTTATCGCTATGACCCAAATCACGATCAGGGTCAATTTGATCACGCACCAACTGCTTTAGCTCTTTTGCTTCAGGAAAACGACCAGCCTCCTTACGCGAAAAAATCAACTGCTGATTTAGCGTAATCTCAAAAATACCGCTACTACCCGGCTTCAGTGCTACGCTCGCTAGATCCTGCTCAAAAGTTGTTAGCAACTCTTGCGCCAACCAAGCCGCGCGCAAAAGCCATCGACATTGCGTGCAATAGGTAATTTCAATGTTGTGCTTAATCAATTTAGATGTCCTTACTGTTATACTTTGAATTAGGTTACACAGAATATAATTTACTCTGGCTGAAACTATTAAAACTAAGTTTGTCTTAATGAATCAAGTTATCATTGTTTGGGAATAATACATGCAAGTTAAAAATAAATATCAACGTTTTACCAAAATCGGCCTTGTTGGCTCTGGCTTAATGCTTGGTCTCATGTTGAGTTTGACTTATTCTGCTGTCGCCGAGAAAATGGCTCAGCCGCAATTGCCACTTGAAGATTTACGCGCATTTGCGGAAGTATTCGGTAAAATTAAAAGTGATTACGTAGAACCCGTAACCGATAAAAAACTGATTTCTGAGGCAATCAGCGGCATGTTAACGGGCTTAGACCCGCACTCTACCTATATGGATGTTGATGCTTTTAAGGACATGCAAGCCTCTACACAAGGTGAGTTTGGTGGCCTAGGCATAGAAGTAGGCATGGAAGACGGCTTGGTGAAAGTGATTTCACCGATTGAAGACTCTCCGGCCTACAAAGCTGGTATTAAAAGTGGCGATCTCATTATGAAACTAGATGACACGCCAGTAAAAGGTTTGAGCTTAAATGATGCAGTGAAACGTATGCGCGGCAAACCAGACACTTCTATTGTATTAACCGTGTTGCGTAAAAATGAAACTAAACCACTATTGTTCACACTAGTACGCGCCATTATCAAAAATAAAAGTGTGAAATATAAAATGACTGAGCCTGGCTATGCTTATGCCAGAGTCACACAGTTTCAAGAACACACTGGTGAAGATTTGGCAAAAGCCATTAAAATCATGCACGATGAAAATAAAGGTCCATTTAAAGGCTTTGTTTTAGATCTTCGCAACGATCCAGGGGGTTTGTTGAATGGTGCGGTAGGCGTTGCGGCGGCATTTTTACCAAAAGATACGCTAGTAGTTTATACCGAAGGCCGTGCAACTGACTCTAAAATGAACCTTACTGTGAGCCCAGAAAATTATGCGCGTGGTGGCATAGCGAATGATTACATCCGCGACGTTCCTGAAGACTTGAAGACGGTACCGATGGTGGTGTTAATCAACGCGGGTTCAGCTTCTGCCTCAGAAATTGTGGCTGGTGCATTACAAGACCACAAACGCGCCACCTTAATTGGCATCCGCACTTTTGGTAAAGGTTCTGTGCAAACCATTATGCCAATGAATAATGGTGCGGCAATCAAACTGACCACTGCGCGTTATTTCACACCAAAAGGTCGATCAATACAGGCCAAAGGCATTGAGCCAGATTATCTGGTTGAAGACGGATCCGATCAATCATACAACATTCATGAAGCGGATTTAACGCGCCATTTATCCAACCCTAAAGACCCTCAAGCAGGCGTGCCAACTGAAGCAGCGCCTCCAGCTAAAGAGGCCGCTAAAGAAAAGCTGAAAGAGAAGAAATATGCAGAACCTACAGCACCAATTGAGCCTGCCAGCAAAGATGATATTCAGTTCACGCAAGCGATGAATTTTCTTAAAGGTAAGCCTGTCATTAAGTCTGAGCCTGCAAAAGTTGAGGCTACGCTAGGAAACTAGCTCTTCACAGCAAGCCATAAAATCCGCCTTAGCACAAGGCGGATTTTTTATGTCTGAAATTAGTAGTTAGCAATAAAATTGAGCGCCAAATCGCCATTTTATATAGCAAGCTTGCGCTAGGCTAACAATGCAAGGTTTATAATAGCGCCATGACTTTATCCATAAAAGAATTGATTGTAGAGGCGGAGCGTTGCGTGGCCTGTGGTTTGTGCTTACCACACTGTCCTACCTATAAAAAAACTGGCTCTGAGGCAGATTCACCGCGTGGACGTATTCAGTTAATGCGCGCTGTGGCGCAAGACATTCTACCTAACAACGCTCGCTTTAATGCGCATATCGACTTATGTTTAAACTGCCGCAGTTGCGAAACAGCTTGCCCAAATAGTGTTAATTACGGGGCTTTAGTTGATACTTCTCGCGCGCTTTTTATGCAGAAAAAAAGTGCTTGGTTAACGCTGGCAAAGCTGTTTATTCGTCACCGCTATTTAGCGAATGCGCTCATTTGGCCAATTTGGCTGGCACAGCAATGCAAGCTTAGTAGCATACTAAAACAACTAAGCCCAGCGGCTAAATTATTGCCTGTTCTTGATATGCCCGTAGCATGGAAATCTCTATACGCGACGACCAGCCCTAAAAAAGGTGCTGTCAGCTTATTTTTAGGCTGTGCCAGTAGCGCGCTAGATAGTCAAACACTAAAAGCTAGTATTTACGTATTAAATAAACTTGGCTTCGATGTGCATATTCCTACTCAGCAAACCTGCTGCGGTAGCATCGCCAGACAAATGGGCGATGTTGCTGAATCGAATAAACTAGTCGCGTTAAATCAACGTAGCTTTGATCCAAATATGCCGATACTAACCGTTGCCAGTGGCTGTGGCGCTGGCCTTAACGACTACTTGGCAGATTACAAAATTCAAGATATCAGCGCGTTTCTAGTGACCTGCGATTGGACTGACGCACCGATTGAACCTTTGAGTGAACGCATTTTTGTGCAAGATCCTTGCACCTTAAAAAATGTGCAAAAAAGCCATCTAGCGGTTTACGCGTTACTCAAAAAAATACCTAATGCAGATATATCAGCTCTCGCAGGCAACAGCCAATGTTGCGGGGGAGCTGGTGCGTATATCCTCACGCAAAGCGAGATGGCAGACAGTTTATTGAATGACAAATTAACCGCCATTAAAGCAAGTAAGGTGGTCATACTGGCGACATCAAACATCGGCTGTAGCTTACATATTGCCAATGGTTTGCGTGAACAAAATTTAGTGGTTTCCGTGTTACACCCATTACAAATAATTGCAAAGCAGATGGGCTATCAAGCCGCATAATTCAATAAAATACATTATTTAAAACGAAAGCCAAATGCTGGCTTTAGAAAGTAATTTAAGCGTAAACTATCACTATGTTCACTAAATTAGACACCTTAATTATTGAGTTCGACACGGGCTTACGCACGCTATTTGCCAAGCCACGAAGTGTACGTGCGCATCCAGATGTAGGCATTGATGAGGCTGAGCTTAGCGATGCTGAAAAAAAACATGCCAGCGCACTCATGCGCGTAAACCATACGGGTGAAGTTTGTGCGCAAGCTTTATATAGCGGTCAGGCGCTCACCGCGCACCGCCCCGAAACTACCGCCGCATTAAAGCAAGCTGCGCTTGAAGAAACTGAACATTTGGCATGGTGTGAAACACGTATTGCGCAATTAGGCGGACACACCAGTTTACTTAACCCCTTATTTTATGCAGGCGCATTTAGCATGGGCGTGATTGCTGGAGTGTTAGGGGATAAATGGAACTTAGGTTTTGTGGCAGAAACAGAAAAGCAGGTTGAAGCACACTTAGCTAGCCACCTTAATAAACTACCACAAACAGACCATAAGACTCGAAAAATTGTTGAGCAAATGCAGCAGGATGAAGCCAAACATGCGTACGATGCCAAACAACTTGGCGCAGCAGAATTGCCTGCGCCGGCAAAATTTTTAATGAAACAAATTTCAACGTTGATGACAACTTCAACATACTATTTATAAAAGGTCAGTATTAAATGCAAAAATTCAGCGATGTATTACTAACGCTTGACGATGCCTCACATGTGCAACGTATTGAGCTTTTTAACGGTGACGGCAGCCCTGCAGGGACCATTGAGAACAAACCGGGCAGCCTAGGTTCCGTTAAGGTGTATTACCACCTGTTTCGTATGTACGGAGAGATTTCTTTGGATGCCGCAGTTGAAGGTTTAAGTTTATTTGCAGAACATACGAGTGACGCCGAAAACTGCCCAGGCAAACACCCGAATGTAGATCGACTATTAAATCTGCTAGAAGACGAACAACCGCTAACGGTCAAAGTCACTGAGAGCCAACCATCATAGCACCAGCCAAGCTCAGTTTTTAATCAGCGGCTCTAGTTTTTTGAAGCTGAGTAATGGGCGGATGATAAATTAGCTCAAGCAAATGGCCTACCGCATCTAAACAGTAAAAACCACGCGCGCCGTCACGGTGCGTTTTGGGTGCTTCGGTAATTTTCACACCCTGTTTCACAAAATAATCGTACCAATGATCTACATCTTCAGCTGAATTCAGCACAAAGCCGATGTGATCTAACCTTTGTTGCGCTTGCGGTGTGTAATCAACACGGTGTAATGCAAACACATCACCCTGATTGGTTAAATACACATTGTCAGCGTCAGGTTGCCACTCAATCTGCATCCCCATAATATCAACATAAAACTTAACGCAGACTTCTAACTCTTTTACAAATAATGCCACATGTCTTATGCCAAGCATGCCACTTGGCCTGCTTGCATTAAACTCAGACATCGCTGCTTGCAGCCGTGGCAGGTTTAATTTCAAAGTCATGTGTAATCTCGACACTTTTGCTCAACATAATTGAAGCTGAACAATATTTTTCTGCCGACAATTTCACTGCGCGTTCAACTTGCGTAGCATTCAAATTATCCCCTGTCACCACAAAATGCACATGGATTTTAGTGAATACTTTTGGAATCTCATCGGCGCGTGTTGCATCAATTTCTGCCACGCAAGCCACAATCGGCTGCCGTGCTTTTTTAAGGATGGCTACTACATCAAATGATGTACAACCGCCCATCCCAATCAGCAACATCTCCATTGGGCGCATGCCAATGTTACGGCCACCATTTTCTGGCGCACCATCTAGCACTACCGCATGACCAGATTCAGATTCACCGACAAAGCTGACGCCATCTATCCATTTAACAAGAACTCTCATATTTTCTCCTGTAGGAGCGATTTTTCACTCAAAATAATGTGCTTTAGCACATATATTATGTGGGGAAGCCAAATACTGGCTTAAATCGCGAATGCTACGGTGGTTATCTCAACATTGCTTTCGCGCAATCAATTGCGCTCCTACACTTTACTTAATCCAGTTTACTTAACGTCTAGCAATTCAACATCAAAAATCAATGCTGCATTTGGCGGAATTGCACCACCTGCACCGCGCGCGCCGTAGCCCATTTCTGAAGGAATCACCAAGGTGCGTTTACCACCAATTTTCATACCAGCAAAACCTTCATCCCAACCTTGGATCACTTGGCCGCCGCCTAAAAAGAAATTGAATGGTTGCTTACGGTCTAGGCTGCTATCGAATTTTTTGCCTTTATGGCCTTCGGCTGCTGCCTCATAAAGCCAGCCGGTGTAATGTACGGTCACGTTAAAGCCTGCTTCAGCTTCACGGCCTGTTCCTACTTGTGTGTCAATTTTTTGTAATTCGGTGATTGTATTTTGTGTCATGGCTGGTTTTTCCTTGGTTGATGTTGCCTTGGTTGATGAGTTTGGCGTTTTTGCCGCATTAGATTCGGCTTTGCAAGCATTGAGTGTAACTGCACACGCGCATGCCAACAAAAGGCTAAAAAGTTTCATATTAACGACCTTGAGTTTTGAAAGTGGTAAATATATTGATGCACACTATTTCGCGAAAATATATTTCAGGCAACATGATACCGCAAAGTCATACAAGTTCGCTGAGCGCTACGCATAGTATTATTGATTCACCGCTGATTGTGCGCTTGGTTGCTAGCTTGGCCGCTGGCTTGATTACTGGATTGATTATAAGCCCACTCAATCAGCGCATCTTGCGCAGCCTTACTCGCGCCAGCTTTTGCGTGATTAACCATCATCACTAGCACATGGCGTTTATTTTCTTTATCCAGCACGTAGCCAGCAATTGCGCTGACACCATCGAGAGAGCCAGTTTTTAGATGTGCATGTGCGCTAACACGGCTATCTTTAAGACGTTTCATCACGGTGCCATCTAACGATAATATCGGCAGCGAACTCATAAATTCAGGCATCACAGGACTGTTGTAGGCACTCACTAACATTTGCGATAAATGCTCGGCACTAATGCGCTCGGTACGCGATAATCCCGAGCCGTTTTCAATCACCAATTCATCAAAGTTTAATCCACTCCCATTGAATGTTTTACTGGCAAGCCATGCTTTAATGGCAACGGCTCCAGAGGCTTCAGTGGCTGGCAGTGATATTTTTTCAGCGGCAATGGTTAGCAATAACTGCCGCGCCATTAGATTATTGCTCCATTTATTAATATCGCGCACTACAGAGCCTAATGGCTCAGATAATTGCTCAAGCACTTTTACTGCGCTAACAGGTTTATCTAGTATTTTTAACTGTCCAGAAAACTTTCCACCCAACTCAAGCCACAGTTTTTTAAAGGTGTAAAACGCGTATTGATCATCGTTAAACACACTTAACTCTAAATAACGCTCACCGCATTCAGGCGAAAAACCGCCATTAAATGTGACGACCGTGCTACCAGTTTTGGCAGCATCGCCTTTCGCGCCAGTATCTTTACCACTGTCACTGCTTGTAATGGTATAGCCAAAATGGCTGCGCCATTCTCCGCAAGCGCCTTGCATCAGCTTCATATTATTAATAATTTTCAACTCTGGCAGCGCAAACTCTTGGGCGATACTCACGCGACTATTGTTCACGTCGCTGGCATCCACTACAAACTTAAAGCTGGTGTTTCTACCATTTACCAAAAATGCACTCGGCATTGCGTTATAGGCCCGCCATGGTTCATCATCAAACGAATTGATATTGCCGTTATTTTTCGCAAAATAACTTTTATCTATCATTAAATCTCCCTTAATTTCTTTGATGCCCGCCTGTTGCAAACGCATCAGCAAGTGCCAGAATTCCTGCGCTTTAAAGCTTGGGTCGCCGTAAGCCTTAATAATCAAATTACCTGTTAGCACACCATTACTCACAACACCGTCTTGGTAAATCTCGGTTTTCCAGCGATACGCTGGCGTGAGTAAATCTAGTGCCGCATTAGTTGTTACCAGCTTCATGACCGACGCAGGATTTAAGCTTTTAGCACCATTGTGCGTAATCACGGGGTTTGCTCCATCCACAGATCGTATGATGACCGCCACGCTATCTTGCGGAATGGCCGCTTTCTTTAGCGCATCGGCCACCGTGCTTGGTAGCTCTGCATGTGCCGAGAAGTTAGCTGAGATAAAAACTAGGGCGCAGAGTAATTTCTTCATAACGCATGCTGAATGGCTTGAAGCGTTGCTTGCATCATCAAATCAATTTCAGCCTCAGTAATGGTGTATGGCGGCATAACATAAACCGTGCTGCCAATCGGCCGTAACAGTAAGCCTTGCCTTAATGCGGCAGAGTAACAATCTCTAGAGAATTGAGCATTACGCGTTTGAACGTCAAACGCTAAAATCATACCCTGATGCCGTATATGCTTAATCGGCAGGTTAGCGAGCACTTGCATCTGGCTCGCTAAATAAGCTGCTTTAGCTTTATTGGTTTCGATAATATTGTCAGACTCAAATATCGCCAGTGTTGCCAATGCGGCACTACAAGCCAGCGGATTTCCTGTGTAGCTATGGCTATGCAAAAAACCTTTTAGCGTACTGTCATCATAAAAAGCTTGGTACACTTTATCGGTGGTCAGCACTGCGGATAACGGTAAATAACCGCCAGTAATGCCTTTAGATAAGCAAATAAAATCAGGCACTATAGCGGCTTGCTCACAAGCAAACATAGTCCCAGTTCGCCCGAACCCAACCGCGATTTCATCGGCAATTAAGTGCACGCCATATTGGCTGCAAATTTTACGCGCACGCCGCAAATAAGTGGGGTGATACATACCAATGCCTGCCGCGCACTGAATAAGCGGCTCGATAATAAAAGCCGCTAATGTTGCATGATGCTCGCTTACATAAAAATCTAAAGCATCGGCACAGCGCAAGGCAAAAGCTTCAGCGCTCTCGCCCACCTCGCTCAATCTAAAATCAGGGCTAGGCATTTGGGCAGATTGCATTAACAATGGCGCATAAGTATCTTTGAAAATCGCCACGTCTGTGACGCCTAGCGCCCCTAAAGTTTCGCCATGATAACTATTTTGCAAGCTGATAAATTTGTTTTTTTTACTTTGACCACTGTTACGCCAATAATGAAAACTCATCTTCAGCGCAATTTCAGTCGCACTCGCGCCGTCACTCGCATAAAAGGCATGACCTAAACCTGTCAGTTTAGCGAGCTTTTCAGACAACTCAACCACCGGTTCATGGGTAAAACCCGCCAACATCACATGCTCTAAGGTATCAAGCTGCAACTTAATCGCGTCTTTAATCCGTGGATTATTATGCCCAAACAAATTCACCCACCAAGAACTCACCGCGTCTAAATAGCGCGTGCCTTCAGTGTCGTACAACCAAACGCCATCACCGCGTTTGATGGGAATAAGCGGATAAGTTTCATGCTGCTTCATCTGTGTGCACGGATGCCAGACAGATTGCAGGCTACGTGATAGGAGATTTTGATTGGTCATTTCGTAATCCTGCTATCTATAAACTCTTATAAGGCTGTCTATTTCATCCGCTACTTTAATTAAATCTTTTTCAATCTGCTTTTCCCTTGTTTGAATGCCTCTAAATTTAAGTTCAACGTGATTCATTTCAGATTGAAATTTAAGCAAATCATCTCTATGCAATTGAAGCTCACTTTTTGGCTTGGCCAGAAGTGCATCCACTTCAGCCATACATTTACTTGCATCCGCATAAACCTGAAACCCTTCTTCATAAGTTATTTTTAATTGGTCTAGAGAATATGCAAGTTGCGTCTTTAAAACCATGACTTCAGCAGATTCAGGCTTAAAGTCTCTTAAATTGTCGATTAATTTTTTTAATATAGCTGACTTATTTTGGACTTCTCTTTTAACTTCATCGCTTTCAGAAGCGGTCAAACTAACATTTGGTATTTGTTGCGTAATATCATTTACAACATTACTTGGAAATATCTTCGCGAAATTTTGTATATCTTTTTTCACAACAATATCAACAACTGTCACTTCTTCGTTTAATTCCTCTTCAGTAAAAGGAGGGTCAACATACTGTCGTGATGGATTAGTCCATGGCTCAGGTACTTTGAAAAAAAATGCTTCAACAAAATTTTGTTTGAGTTTTACACAACGCCAAGCTTTAGCACTAAATAAAAGTTTCTCTCGAGTTGGTACAGAGTTTTTATCAAGTTGCTGATATTTCTGTATATTTGTACAACTCGAAAGTTTTTTTGCTGTTGCGTCAGCTGTGTAATAACTTAGGCCTTGATACACCAAGAAAATCATCAAGCCATAAATTACAATTTTTTTTATCATTGTTATTTTCTCAAAATTATATACAAATATTTAAACAATCAGGGGTCAAAGTAATTAAGACTATTAATCGCTATAGACAAACCAAACAATCAATTAAATGTATCCAAAATAACGCCTCACTTAAACTATGTCAAATGTAATTTATATTGTCATTACGCATGAATAAGCGCATCATTTGATGCTTATATTAGTGGCAACAGCTTTAGGAGGCTTTAATGAGAACTACCATTGTATTAGATGATGATTTATTAGCTAAAGCGCAGGCTTTAACTAACTTACAAGAGAAATCTAGCTTGGTTAAAGAGGCATTAAAAGCGTTAATCGCGCGTGAAAGTGCGCAGAGGTTGGCGAGCTTAGGCGGTAGTGAGCCACAGTTAGACAATATTGCGCGTAGAAAAAGTGTTGAATAGACCATGATGGTGCTGGTGGATAGCTCGGTATGGATAGACCACTTGCGCGAAAATGACGTAATGCTGGCGCAATTGCTCACGCAAAACAGGGTGTCAGTTCACCCATTTGTACGTGGCGAGTTGGCGCTGGGTAATTTACGCCAGCGTGAGCAAATTTTAAGTTTGCTAGACAACCTTCCGCAAGTCACTGTCGCTTATGCCGAAGAAGCTAATTATTTTATAGAAAAACATGCTTTGTTTGGCTTGGGTATTGGCTTAATTGACGCGCATTTATTAGCCTCTACGCAATTAACTGCAAATACCACGCTTTGGACACGCGATAAACGGTTGATGGTAGTGGCAATGCGCCTTAATATAGCGGCCACTTTTGATATTGATCGACATTAACCGTTATGCTAAAAACCCGCCGCCACTTAGAACTTCTCGCCCCTGCTAAAAATGCAGATTTTGGCATAGAAGCGATTAATCACGGTGCAGATGCCGTGTATATCGGTGGACCAGCGTTTGGCGCGCGGGCTAAAGCACCTAATACGCTAGAAGATATTGTACGTTTGGTTAAACATGCGCACCGTTACCATGCCGAAGTGTTTGTGGCGCTGAATACGATTTTTCATGATAACGAGCTGGAAGGCGTGCGTAAGTTGGCGCATCAGCTTTACGATGCCGAAGTAGACGCGCTGATTGTGCAAGATATGGGCTTGCTACAAATGGATTTACCGCCGATTCAACTGCATGCCAGCACGCAAGCCGACATTCGCACCGTAGAAAAAGCGGTGTTTTTAGATCAAGTCGGCTTTTCGCAAATGGTGTTGGCGCGCGAGTTAGATTTGCACACCATACAAAAAATTGCCGCCGCGACAGAATGTAACTTAGAGTTTTTTGTTCACGGTGCATTGTGCGTGGCATTTAGCGGGCAATGTTTCATCAGCCACGCGCACACTGGCCGCAGTGCAAATCGTGGCGAATGTTCACAAGAATGTCGTTTGCCCTTTACGCTGGAAGATTCAAAAGGTCGCATCATCGGCAAGGATAAACACTTTTTATCCATGAAAGATAATGACCAAAGTGCCAACCTGCGCGCCTTAATTGGTGCGGGTGTCAGCTCATTTAAAATTGAAGGCCGCTATAAAGATTTACCTTACGTTAAAAATGCCACCGCGCATTATCGCCAATTGTTAGACGAAATTTTGCACGAATCGCCAGAGCTAGCAAAGTCATCTTCAGGCATTAGCACTTACACGTTTAACCCGCAGCCAGAAAAAACCTTTAACCGTAGCGCGACGGATTATTTTGTAAATGGTCGCCAAGCGGATATTGGCGCGTTTGATACGCCTAAGTTTTCTGGTGAAACCTTGGGATTAGTGTCAAAAGTCGGCAAAGACTTTTTTGAAGTTGAATCAGACGTGCAACTGCACAACGGCGATGGCGTATGCTTTTTTGACGTACACAAAGAATTAGTCGGCTTGCGCATCAATACGGTAGACGGCAAAAAACTATTTCCCAATGAAATGCCAGTCGATATTAGAAATAATATGCAGATGTATCGCAACCGCGACCATGCATTTATGCGTTTGTTAGAAAAAGATTCCGCACAACGCAATATTCAATTGCAAATGATTTTTGCCGAAACTAGCGACGGCTTTACGCTAAGCGTGACCGACGATGCTGGTTTTAGCGCAACAGTCAATTGCGTGGCTGATAAACAAGTGGCTGACAATATTGCCAAATCAGAACTCAGCTTGCGTGAAAATTTAAGCAAACTCGGCAATACCAATTTTATGGCGAATGAAATCTATTTGCAGACTACCCAAGCTTGGTTTGTGCCAGCTTCCGTAGTCAATAATTTACGCCGCGATGCAATTACGCAATTAGAGCAAGTACGCCAAAAGGGCTATCAACGCCCGCAACCTAAAGCTGCCGCAGTGCCTCCAGTCATTTTTCCAGAAGATACTTTAACTTATCTGGCCAATGTGTATAACCAAAAAGCCCGCCATTTTTACGAAAAACACGGCGTGAAACTCATTGCCTCTGCCTACGAAGCCAATAAAGAATTAGGCGAAGTACCGCTAATGATTACCAAACATTGCCTGCGCTTTAGCCACGGCATGTGCCCAAAAGAAGCCAAAGGTGTGATTGGCGTGCAAGGCACGGTAACCGCCGAACCAATGACGCTAATTAACGGCAACGATAGATTCACCTTGAAATTTGACTGCAAACCTTGCGAAATGCATGTGATGGGCAGCATTCGTAAACCAGTGATTAAGATGGGGCCACCGCAGACGTTGATGTTTCACGCAAAGCGGCCTTAAGTTAATCGTACGACCCCTGCTATTGCTGAGCCTAGACAGGCTTGGTAACGGCTTCAACCAATTTTTTAGCTAACGCTTTTTCTCCTATTGATGAGTTCAACGCCACCTTATCAGCTAAGCGGGGGCTGTATTCATAAACCTCCTGTACGCTGACGTTATGCCAAACTGGAAGAATAACATTCTTTTTTTCATGTATCTCACGAATATAAATCGAGTCGAATTCCGCTTTTGTCCAGCCACCATTTGAAATAAAATTTTGGGATAATATAACAACACATTTTTTTGCTTCTTTAAGCCCTCGCTCTATGTTTTCTCGAAGGCTGTCACCAACATTTAGCGAAAATTCATCATACCAAACAGGACATAGAAGCATCGACATCTCCAGTGCCAAATTCCTAACTAAAACGTCTTTATCTCGTGAGTCATGAGAAATAAACACAAGCGGCTTGGATAATTCATAGCAGGCTTTTACATATGCTCTATCTCTTACTGCCACACTAAATCCATGCCGTTTTCCTAAATTTACTGTCCGCTCGATTAGGTCTTGTGTTAATTCTTCATCAATATATAAATAAATTCGCCCAGTAAATTTTAAAGATTCTAGCAGATAGCGTTCTGGACTATCGGTAAAACCCGCTATTTGTGAAATGGCCACTTCTTCCGTAATAACACATTGAGCGGTGTCAGGCATATTAAGCATATATTCAACACAGCTAACACTTGCTCCTTCAGGTATAAAAAAAGACCAGTATTTAGCATTTTCTTCAAAACAATATGAAATTTTTCCTAGCACTATACATTCGATGCCATTGTCACCATTTATAAACGACCAGCTTGTCTGTGCATTCAGGGCTTTTGCAGTTATATCAAAATGCTCTCTAACGGTTGACATGATTAACCTTTATGTTTATTTGAAAAAGAATATAAGGAACCACAATTACCTTCTCTTTAGCCAAAACTTTAAGCTTTCTTAACAAACTCAGACTTCAACTTCATCGCGCCTATACCATCGATTTTGCAGTCAATATCGTGGTCGCCATCGACCAAACGGATATTTTTCACTTTAGTACCCACTTTAACCACCAATGATGAGCCTTTTACTTTAAGGTCTTTAATCACGGTAATGGTGTCGCCATCTTGCAGAATATTGCCGTTAGAATCTTTGATGACACGCGCTTCATCTGACTTTTCAGCGGCGCCATCTTTAGCCCATTCATGCGCACATTCTGGGCAAACGTACATATCACCATCTTCATAGCTATATTCTGAATTACATTTTGGACAATTGGGTAAGGTGCTCATAGTGACTTTCTTTTTTAATAAATATTTAAAAAAATTTCTGATTTAGTTTGCACCAAATTTAAGGCGCTGGGTTCGTCATCAGTAGATGTAATCGATCAATCTCCAGCATAACTTCTGGTGATAACGTCGTGTTCCAGGCGGCTATATTTTCTTTCAACTGCATCATGTTGGTTGCGCCAATAATAGTGCTAGTTACGCACCAGCGATGCATCACAAAACTCAAGGCTAGTTGCGTCGGCGTTAAGCCATGGTCGCGCGCCAACTTGGCGTAGGCTACGCTGGCGGCGGCTACATTCGGTTTATTATAGCGTTGGGCGTAGCCTAAAAACATGGTGACACGCCCTTTTGCTTGTGGATCATCAAGGTATTTGCCTGTTAAATGTCCAAAGGCCAGCGGAGAATAGGCAAGCAGGCTAACATTTTCACGATACAAAATTTCGCTAATGCCAAAGTCAACCGTGCGATTCATCAAATGATAGCTATTTTGCAGGGTGGCAACGCGTGGCAAATTATATTCTTTGCTGAGACGCAAAAACTCCATAATGCCCCACGGCTGCTCATTAGAAAGCCCAATGGCGCGCACTTTGCCTTCTTGTATAAGTTCGGCTAGCGTATCTAATTGGCTGTGTATGCTCACCCACGCTTTTTGATTGCCTTGTGCGTCCAGCTCTAATTTAGGATCAAACTGATATTGCCCAAACAGCGGCACATTGCGCTCTGGCCAATGTAGTTGATAAAGGTCGATATAGTCAGTTTGCAAGCGCTTTAAAGAATCATGAATGGCACTACGAATATTAGCCTTGGTAAGTGATTCATCGCCATTGCGTATCCAGCTTAGCCCACGGTTACGCCCTGCCACTTTGCTGCCCAAAATAATTTTATCGCGCTGCTGATTTTTAAGCCAATGACCCAGCATGGTTTCGGTGCGGGTAAAGGTTTCGGCCTTGGGCGGCACGGGATACATTTCAGCGGTATCAATAAAATTGATACCGTGCGCTAAGGCATAATCTAACTGCTCGTGTGCTTCGGCCTCGGTATTTTGGTCGCCATAGGTCATGGTGCCTAGGCAAACAGCTGAAACGTTTAAATTGGAACCACCTAATTGACGATATTGCATAGTTTGATTATCTACTTAATGTAAGGTTTGCGTTGCAGAAATGATGTTGACTAGCTTGGTGTCTGCGTCCATCATTAAATCCCAACCTGCTTCACGCGTTGCCAGCTGCATCATACTAGTGACGGCATGCACCAACTCATGGGTAAGCGCAATTTTAACGGCCTGCCCATTGGTGCATTGCAACTCTAACTGTGGGGGTAAATTGCCGATAGTTACTATCATGCATTGCACCGCCAGCATAGGCTCTTCTGAGCGTGATAGCCTATCTGAAGTATATTCAGACTTAAAATCCAGACGCTCAATTCTCTGCTGCACGTCTGCCGCTTGAATAAAGTTTTTAATCGCTTGATTTTTACCATCTGGCGTTGTAATGGTAGGCGCTGCAAAGTGAGTCGCCGTGGGCAATAACGCGTTGCTGGCGGCATGTAGCGCACTCCACATTAACTTGCACACACGCCGCGTAATCCATACCGCGACCTCAGTTTTATCAGCAAGGCCAACCTTTAGCAACAACCTATCTTCTGGCTCATTATAGCCAAGGTTAATTTGTTCAATTGCAGATTCGTTTTGTGTCATAAGCTTGTTTTAACCATTGAATACAATGTGTAGCATAAGGTTTTTATGTAAATATTTCTAGATTTAATCTTGAAATATTCTAGGTCAACCCAATAATTAGCACTCTAGGTATTTGAGTGCTAAAATCGCAGCCGTTCTGCATGGTTTAAAACTAAACTGCGTGCGTTATCAAAAGAGATTTATAAGATCTGACTTTATCAGTCTCTTAGCAATAATTTTTAGGAGTTTTATTTGTTTTAACGTTATTTATTTTTTTGATTTAATTGTTGATTTAATTTTTGGAGAAATCGTATGAAAATCCGTCCTTTACACGACCGCGTCATTGTAAAACGTTCTGAAGAAGAGCGTACTACAGCATCTGGCATTGTGATTCCAGATAGCGCAACAGAAAAACCTGATCAAGGTGTAGTTCAAGCCATCGGTTCTGGCAAACGTGACGACAGCGGTAAAGTTATTCCTTTAGACGTTAAAGTGGGCGACAAAGTGCTGTTCGGTAAATACGCAGGCCAAACTGTAAAAGTGGATGGCGAAGAGTTATTAGTCATGCGTGAAGAAGACATTATGGCGATTGTTGAATAATTTGGTGGTCTGCTACGCGTGATTGCGGCGTTGCGTGAGGCCGTTTTGTCTCGCCGTACTTAATGTACTGCCTTCGCCAAATCCGTTTTACGCGCCTTGCACTCATCACGTTTCGTCTCACCAAACCACTTTTCAATTAAAAATTATATAAATTTTAGGAGTTAATCATGGCAGCAAAAGATGTAAGATTCGGCGACGAAGTTCGCCAAAAAATGACTAATGGCGTGAACATTCTTGCCAACGCAGTTAAAGTCACTTTAGGTCCTAAAGGCCGCAACGTTGTATTAGAGCGCTCATTCGGCGCACCTACCATCACTAAAGATGGTGTTTCTGTTGCTAAAGAAATCGAATTAAAAGACAAGTTCGAAAACATGGGCGCGCAAATGGTTAAAGAAGTCGCTTCAAAAACTTCTGACATCGCTGGTGACGGCACAACAACAGCAACAGTATTGGCGCAAGCGATTATTCGCGAAGGCATGAAATCTGTAGCTGCTGGCATGAACCCAATGGATTTAAAACGTGGTATCGACAAAGCGGTTGCTGCAGCCATTGCTGATCTAAAAGAGCAATCTAAACCATGTACCACTAGCAAAGAAATCGCACAAGTGGGTTCTATCTCTGCAAATTCAGATGAAGCCATTGGCAAAATCATTGCAGATGCGATGGATAAAGTGGGCAAAGAAGGCGTAATTACGGTTGAAGATGGTTCTGGCCTCGAAAGCGAATTAGATGTAGTTGAAGGTATGCAGTTTGATCGCGGTTACCTTTCACCGTATTTCATCAACAATCAAGAGCGTCAAATTGCATTGTTAGATAATCCATACGTGTTATTGCACGACAAAAAAATCTCAAACATCCGTGATTTATTACCCACTTTAGAGCAAGTGGCTAAATCTGGTCGTCCATTATTGATTATTGCTGAAGACGTTGATGGCGAAGCGCTAGCGACATTGGTTGTGAATAACATCCGTGGTATTTTGAAAACTACTGCTGTTAAAGCGCCTGGTTTTGGTGACCGTCGTAAAGCAATGTTAGAAGATATCGCGATGTTAACTGGCGGGACAGTGATTGCTGAAGAAGTGGGCTTGAAACTTGAAAACGTCACGCTTGAGAACTTAGGCCAAGCTAAACGTATTGAAGTGGGTAAAGAAAACACTATCATCATCGATGGTCACGGTGTTGAAGCGAATATCAAAGCACGCATTGCGCAAATTAAAACACAAATCGAAGAAGCAAGCAGCGACTACGATCGTGAAAAACTACAAGAACGCGTCGCTAAATTAGCTGGTGGTGTTGCAGTCATCAAGGTTGGCGCGACCACTGAAATCGAAATGAAAGAGAAAAAAGCTCGCGTTGAAGATGCATTACACGCAACTCGTGCAGCGGTTGAAGAAGGTATTGTTGCTGGTGGTGGTGTTGCGTTGATTCGTGCGCGTGCCGCTATTGCCAAAGTTAAAGGCGATAACCATGATCAAGATGCTGGCGTTAAGATTGTATTGCGCGCAGTTGAAGAGCCATTACGTCAAATCGTAGCGAATGCTGGTGTAGAACCATCAGTGGTTGTGAATAACGTAGAAGCTGGTAAAGGCAACTATGGTTACAACGCTGCCAACGAAACTTACGGCGATATGATTGAAATGGGTATTCTTGATCCAACTAAAGTCACACGTTCTGCATTGCAAAATGCAGCTTCAGTAGCTGGTTTAATGCTAACGACTGATTGTATGGTTGCTGAGCTACCTAAAGATGACGGCCCTGCGATGGGTGGTGATATGGGTGGTATGGGTGGCATGGGCGGTATGATGTAAGCCTTTCAACCTCTTTTCGTTGAATCTAAAAGCCTTGCAAGCAAATCGCGAGGCTTTTTTACGTCTAAAGATTTATACTAATTGGGTCGCTTCAACTTTACAAAAATACGGCAAGTTTTTTTACAGATTTTTTGTTGTAATATCTCATATAAATTTAAATCAAGTATTTCAAAAATCGTAGTTTTATAATTGGAAAAGGTTCGATGAAAGAATTTTTGTATCACCAAAATAGTATTGTCATGGCGCTGGTGCTTTTTATATTTATGTTAATTGCAATTGAAGCTGGCTATCGCTTTGGTCTTAAAGCAAATAAAAACGAATCATACAAAGCGCATGTAGTTGCAGTGCAATCTTCGTTGCTTGGCCTTTTAGCACTGCTCATCGCATTTACTTTTTCAATTGCAATACAGCGTTTCGATAGCCGTAGTGATGCTGTGGTTGATGAAGCCAATGCCATTGGCACAACTTATCTTCGTACAGAATTACTACCTATCTCCATGCGTAGTGATATTCAACAGTCAATCCACGATTATGTTGATTTACGCGTACTGGCAAGTGCTACTCCGCTCAATCAGGTCGCGGAACAAAGCGTACTTCGCCTAAAAGCGACACATATCCAAACCATTTTATGGCGCCAAGCGATGGCAGCTGTTGAAAAAGACCCTAGACCAGTGACTTCCGGCTTATTTGTGCAGTCGTTAAATGAACTCATCGATTCTTATGGAAGACGTATCATGAGTGTAGATAGACACGTACCTGAGGCTGTATTACTTTTACTTTCATTCGTATTTATTGTCACTGGTGGTATTACCGGATATGCTGTTGGCATCACCAATCAGAGACCCTCTTTCATCAGCTACATCATGGTGGGGCTATTTGTGCTGCTAGTATTTCTTATCATAGATCTTGACCATCCTCGGCAGGGTCTAATAAAAGTGAATCAACAAAGTCTCATTGATTTACGTCATTCAATCGCCAATACTCAACATACAAAGACACGCTAAATTAAGGCCGTTAAAATGATATTTAAAATCATACCAATGAAGCTGGATTAAGTGGTTGAAAAAAAGCCCCGACTCAAAGGGGTTCGAGTCGGGGCAAAATGCCTTATTGTCTAAGGCTTCCGCTCAGGGAGGAAAGAAGCGGAAAGGTAACTAAAATCTAATTTAGCTATCATGGAAAATCAGACCTGTCTTATTTGGCTTTAGTTCTCGTATTTTTGTAACAGTTTGTATCGCTTTGTAAGCAGATTACTTCCTGAGTTTTTATAAATCCCATGCGATAATACAGGCATGCAAACTGAATCCACTCTTCTTACAGGCCTCAACAATAAACAACTCGAAGCGGTCACTTTGCCGCATCAATCTGCGCTGATATTAGCTGGTGCTGGGAGCGGAAAAACGCGCGTACTCACAGCGCGAATCGCATGGCTGATTCAAACTGGGCAAGTTTCGCCCACAGGTTTATTAGCGGTGACGTTTACCAATAAAGCAGCCAAAGAAATGCTGACGCGCATCACGGCATCATTACCAATCAATACGCGCGGCATGTGGGTAGGCACGTTTCATGGCTTGTGTAATCGCTTACTACGCGCCCACTATCGCGAGGCTGGTCTGCCAGCAAGTTTTCAGATTCTAGATATTGCAGACCAACTTTCTGTGATTAAACGTTTAATGAAATTGATGAATGTGGACGATGAAAAGTTTCCACCTAAACAAGTGCAAAATTTCATTAATGGCTGTAAAGATGAAGGTTTACGTGCACATGCTGTTGAAGCTTATGACCCACACTCTACAAAAATGCGTGAGATTTTTGAAGAATACGACAAACAATGCCAACGTGACGGTGTGGCAGATTTTGCTGAGCTGTTATTGCGTTGTTATGAGTTGCTCGAACGTGATACGAATATACGCCAACATTATCAGAGTCGTTTTAAATATCTTCTGGTGGATGAATTTCAAGACACCAACCGCCTGCAATATTTGTGGCTAAAGCTACTCGCTGGTGAAGGTAATTGCATGTTCGCGGTAGGTGATGATGACCAATCTATCTATGGCTTTCGCGGTGCGCGCGTGGGCAATATGCGGGACTTTGAAAGAGATTTCAACGTACAAAATATCGTTAAATTGGAAGAAAACTACCGCTCACACAGCAATATTCTAGATGCCGCGAATGCGATTATTTCGAACAATAATAATCGCCTAGGTAAAAACTTATGGACTAGCGCAGGTGCTGGCGAAGCCGTGCGCGTGTATGACGCTTACAACGACATCGATGAAGCACAGTTTATTGTCGATGAAATTAAAATGCTGCATTGCGAAGGCACATCTTTAGGTGAGATTGCCCTGCTCTACCGCTCTAATGCGCAATCGCGCATTTTGGAACATGCTTTGTTTAACGCCAACCTGCCTTATCGCGTGTATGGTGGCTTACGCTTTTTTGAACGCGCCGAAATTAAACATGCGCTGGCTTATATGCGCTTAATTGCGAATGCGAATGATGACACGGCATTGTTACGGGTCATTAATTTCCCAACACGCGGTATTGGTGCGCGCAGCCTAGAGCAGTTACAAGAAGCGGCCCGCGCAGAAAACTGTAGCATCTGGCAAGCGGCAATTAACAAGGTTGGCAATGGTAAGTTTGGCGCAAAAGGCATAGAAGGCTTTGTGGCCCTGATTAGGCAAATGGTTGATCAGGCATATGGTATTAAACTGCCTGAATTGGTGGAATTGGCTATTACACAATCTGGCTTAACTGCGCATTACGAAAGCGACAAAGAAGGTGAAGACCGCATAGAAAACTTGAAAGAGTTGGTCACGGCGGCGGTGTCGTTCAGCAATCAAGATTTTGGTAACCACAACAATGTGGATGGCGAAACCGATCAAGATTTACTGACACAATTTTTAAGTCACGCCAGTTTAGAAGCCGGCGAACATCAGGCCGATGTTGGCAAAGAAGCCTTGCAACTCATGACCGTGCACGCTTCAAAAGGGCTGGAATTTAAAGCAGTTTTTATTAGCGGCCTAGAAGAAGGCCTATGCCCACATGAGCAAAGCCTGTTTGAAAATACCGCCTTAGAAGAAGAGCGCCGCCTAATGTACGTTGCCGTGACGCGGGCACGGCAACGCTTATATTTAAGCCATGCACAAAGCCGCATGTTGCACGGAAAAGTGCGCTACGGTATTCCTTCACGCTTTTTGGATGAGATTCCTGAAGCGTTGCTAAAACGTTTGAATAGCAAGCCTGTGGCCAAATCTGGCGGCGGTCGTAACTATAACGAACTGCCCGCCATGATGAGCCAGCAACAAAGCAGTACGCAGAAAAATGCCATGCCTTGGAAAATAGGCCAGTCCGTGGCGCACGTTAAATTTGGCAATGGTGTGGTAGTGAGCTACGAAGGCAACGCGAGTGATATGCGTGTGCAAGTGAATTTTGGGCGTGAAGGTTTAAAATGGCTGGCGATGGAGTTTGCTAAACTTACGCCTATTTAGCGCCTATTTAACCCAACAATAAGTTAAAGATACAAAAAGCATGCCCTGCGAGGCAATAGGGACGGGCTTCGCAGGGCATGTTTTTTAACGTCTATGAGCTATTACTCTCCAGTTTAAGCCGCTCTAAACACATCACGATAGCTTACATATTGAAATGCAAACATCAGCGATGTGGCCAACAACAGGCAGCCAAATACCAGTATCGGCATCAGCAACTGGCTTAACATTGGTGCCAATCCACCCAAAATCGCAATGATGATTCCAGCCATTATCAGCAATGAAAAAATGCCTAGCGTGAGCAATATCCAGGCAACGCCCAATGCAACCATATATTGCAAGGAACCAGCGATACTAGACTTAATTGCCTTGCCTACCGTGTAATTGTTAAAGGCAATTAACATGGGTGAAAACCATGTGGCCATCATCATGGGAATCAATGCCAGCGTGAGTTTTAATAAAAACGGCAATATTTTATCTAAAAATGCCCTCGCTTGGGTATCCGTCATTTTATCCAGACTGCTTACCATACCGAGCAAGCCATCGATATCGTTATTTAACAACAGGCTAACCAACAAGCCATACAGCAAAAATATGCCCCCTAGCGCCAGCAATGGCGGCATTTTAGGCTTAATCATATTAACAATCTCGCTCAAACTTTGTTTAACATTGTTATCAGCATTACGATACATGGCAATGGCGATCACCATAAAAATAGGCCAAATTAAAATGGTAATTAAAGAGGATAGCTGAAAGCCCGGTAGCGATGGAATCATCATGAAAACTGCCACATACACTGCAGCGAGTAGTATCCATCGGTTTGGTGCAGCTTTAAATAAAGTGATGCTTTCGCTGATCCAACTTCTACCCGTTTTAGGGCTTGTTTCTAAAATAGCCATTATTTAACAATTTCCTTTAAAATTACTAAGCGCTAAGCTTCATTCGATGCCGCAGAATTTTTTTGAAGTGATTCGGATCTTTTGCATGGGTTAACTCGCCCATCTGCGGAAAAGTTTGGTCATATAAACGTGATAGCCAAAAGCGCAACGCAGCAATCTGCAATAAGCCAGCCCAAGCATCACGCTCAGCTTCACTTAACGGCCTAACCGCTTGATAAGCGCTAAGCATCGCGTTTAATCTAGCCTCATCTAAACTACCGTCAGCATGCACACACCAGTCATTCACGGCTATGGCTAAATCGTAGGCCAGCACATCGTGGCAAGCATAATAAAAATCAATCAGGCCGCCAATTTCATCGCCATCAAACAATGCGTTGTCGCGGAATAAATCGGCATGAATAACGCCCATCGGCAACTGGCTGGTATCGAAGATCACTTGAAATGCCATCGCTTCCTGCAATAATTGTTGATCAGCTGCTGGTATATGCGGCAGCACTTGCGCGGCCGTTTTAATGCGCCACTCAGAGCCGCGTGGGTTCTGGGTGTTTTGGTGACAAGGCTGCACATCAAACGACAAGCTGGCAATGTGCATTTGCGCTAACACACGCCCCACCGCGCTACACTGCATGATGTTTGGCGCATCAACATCACACCCTTTCAGGCAGCTAATCAAGGCGGCTGGTTTGCCATTAAGCATATGTAAACTGACCCCTGATTTATCTACTATCGGCCGTGGACAAGGAATACCATGCGCCGCCAGATGGCTCATTAAATCAATAAAATACGGTAGTTCTTCAATGGCATTATGCTCGAACAAAGTAAGCACGTATTTGCTTTGCTCAGCATTATCTTGCTTGGTCGTTACAAAATAATTGGTATTGGTAATGCCTGAAGATATGCCTTTAAGCTCGACAAGCTCGCCTATCGCGTAATCTTGAAGCCATTCTTGTAATTGTGGAATACTGACTGAGGTGAATACTGACATAGGTTTAGATACAGTTTGAGATACAGTTAAAGTTGAATGCGCTAATGGCTAAAAGAAGAATATGAAATATTTGATTGTCTAATTTTGAATTAACTTTAATTGACTTTAAGCGTCAATAAATTAAGAGGGCGCTACGCCCTCTTAATCATTTAGAACCTGAATAACGTCCATTTAGGAATACTTAATGGCTGGGTTGGACCATCCATTAACCAGCCACCGCTTTGATCTTCTTTATGCATATAATAAGGCACGCCATGTGCTGGCGTTACTTTCAGCATATAAAGCTGACCATTAATACGATACTCCTCAACGGTTTCACCCGCTTTTTTAACGATAGTCACTTGCGGCTCACCAGTCACTTGATCTTCGCCGCTGATAATCGGGGGCGGAATGTCTTCAAGCGGCTGCAAACCAGCAGGCGGTACAACGGCATCGGGTGGCTGTGCAAGGGTTGTAAGCGGCAATTGCAATGCCATAAACACCAATAACAAGCCTAACTTTTGATAGATTTTACGCATAAGCCAAATACCTATTCTTTCAAATATATTGAGTCACTCAATGAATGGTTTATTTTAACAAATTACATGCCAGAAAACGGTGTTCATTATAAATAAACCTGAACACGCTCTTCTTCTGCCGATAGTTTAAATCCACGCGTTTCATAATGTTTAAAAATGGCTTCTACTATCATGGCGGGCTCATCAATCACTTGAATTAAATCAAGGTCACTGGCAACGATCATACCCTCATCCACTAGCGTGGTTTTAATCCAGTCAATCAAGCCGCGCCAAAACGGTTCGCAGACCAAAATAATTGGTATTTTTAAGGTTTTACCAGTTTGCACCAGCGTGATGGCTTCCATCACTTCATCTAAAGTACCAAAGCCACCAGGCATCACCACGTAGGCGCTGGCATATTTAACAAACATCACCTTGCGCATAAAAAAGTGTTTAAAATTTTGACTCACATCCTGATATGGATTGCGCGTTTGTTCATGCGGCAACTCAATGTTTAAGCCGATGCTGGGCGACTTCCCGGCAAACGCACCTTTGTTAGCCGCTTCCATAATACCTGGGCCACCGCCGGAAATTACACTAAAACCGGCATCGGATAATAGCCTTGCTATATCTTCAGTCATTTGATAATAAGGACTATCTGGCGTGGTGCGGGCACTGCCAAAAATTGAAACCGCAGGCCTGATTTCTTTAAGCCGTTCCGTCGCGTCGACAAATTCTGCCATAATCTCGAAAGCATGCCATGACTCATGCCCAGTTTGATGACCTTCTTGTAAATCGGGATCAGAGATTTTGGGTACTTTTTTTGCATAAGACATAATTTAGAAGCCTAATTTAGAATCGCTAGTTTAAGAGTCGCTAGTTTTATATTCACAAGAATAATTGAAAGCCAATATGAAAACCTTGTTATTAGTTGATGGGTCATCCTACCTGTATCGCGCCTTTCACGCCATGCCTGACTTGAGAAATCGTCAAAATGAGCCCACTGGGGCGATTCAGGGCGTACTCAATATGTTACGCCGTTTGCATAAAGATTACCCTAGCGATTATAGCGCGTGTATTTTTGATGCTAAAGGCAAAACTTTTCGCGACGATATTTATGCCGAATATAAAGCCAATCGCGCTTCTATGCCTGAGGATTTACGCCCGCAGATAGAACCGCTGCATGAAGCGATTAGAGCCATGGGATGGCCGCTGATTATGGAAGAAGGCGTAGAGGCCGACGATGTGATTGGCGCACTCGCTAGGCAAGCCGAGCGCGAAGGTGTGCGCGTGATCATTTCTACTGGTGATAAAGATATATCACAACTGGTGAATGAGCATATTACGGTAGTGAATACCATGCGCGATGCTTTCAGAAAAGTCGATGATGTTCTCGACATTGCAGGCGTTGAGCGGAAGTTTGGCATACCACCGAGCCTGATGGTAGATTATCTCGTTTTGGTCGGCGACACCTCAGACAATGTGCCTGGCGTGGAAAAGGTTGGGCCAAAAACGGCTGTTAAATGGCTTAAAGAATACGGGTCACTAGATAACATTGTGGCCAATGCCGATAACATTAAGGGTGTGGTGGGCGAAAATTTACGAAAAGCCTTGCCGTGGTTACCTACCGCTCGCCAATTAATTACCATCCGTTGTGATGTTGGCGTTCAGGAAAACCTGAGCGATCTTGCGCCGCAGCCGCAAAATAAAGCCAAGTTAGCAGAATTGTTTGATCGCTTTGAATTTAGAAGCTGGCGGCGTGAATTAGACAATATGCCCGACAGCCCCCAGTCTAGGCCTAGCGCTTCAACCAACACCTCAGGAACAGACCTGTTCAGCACACCCTCCGCTCGCCCTGAGTCCTTCGACCAAGTCTCACCACGAACGGATTTATTTGCGCAGTCTTATCAAGCAAACACTAGCCGCAATTACGAAACGATTTTAACCAACGAACAATTAGACCGCTGGCTGGCAAAGTTAAGCACCGCTGACTTAGTCTGCTTCGATACCGAAACCACTTCGCTAGACCCAATGACCGCCAAAATTGTTGGCATGTCGTTCAGCGTAGAAGCGGGCAGTGCCGCTTACCTACCATTAAAACATGATTATTTTGATGCGCCTGAACAACTCAACTTTGCTGAAACTTTAGCTAAAATCAAGCCTGTTTTAGAAAACCCTGCCATCAAAAAAGTAGGGCAAAACTTTAAATATGACCAACATGTGCTGGCGAATCACGGTATCGCCCTGAACGGCATTGCGCACGATACGCTACTACAATCTTACGTGTTCGAATCGCACAAAACCCACGGCATGGATGACCTAGCCATGCGCCATTTAGACCTTAAAACCATTAGCTTTCAAGACGTAGCGGGCAAAGGCGCCAAGCAGGTAACATTTAACCAAGTGACGGTAGAAATAGCGGCTGAGTACGCCGCAGAAGATGCTGACATTACCATGCAATTGCATCAAGCCATGTACCCGCAAATTGCCGCCGATGCCAAGCTGGACTACATTTACAACCACATCGAAATGCCAAGCTCGAAGGTGCTGTTCACTATTGAGCGCAACGGCGTGTTGATCGATAGAGACATGCTTAATATTCAAAGTAATGAAATTGGCATGAAGTTGGTCGCCTTAGAAAATAAAGCGTATGAGCTGGCCGGTCAACCCTTCAATTTGGCTTCACCTAAACAATTGCAAGAAATTCTATTCGGTAAGCTAGGTATTAAACCAACCAAAAAAACACCTAGCGGCGCGCCATCTACCGATGAAGATGTGTTGCAGGAGCTGGCGCTTGATTACCCACTGCCAAAAGTGTTGCTCGAATATCGCGGCTTAGCCAAACTAAAATCGACCTACACCGACAAACTGCCACTCATGATTAACCCGACCACTGGCCGTGTGCATACCAGCTACAATCAAGCCGTGGCTATTACTGGCAGACTCGCTAGCTCAGATCCTAACTTGCAAAATATCCCCGTACGCTCCGCCGAAGGCCGCCGAATTCGTGAAGCGTTTATCGCGCCTACAGGCAGCCATATTGTATCGGCCGATTATTCCCAAATCGAGTTACGCATCATGGCGCATTTATCGCAAGATGAAGGTATGTTGCAGGCATTTGCTAACAATGAAGATATTCACCGCGCCACCGCTGCCGAAGTGTTTGGCGTAGAGCGTGAAGCCGTCGATAACGAGCAACGCCGTTACGCAAAAGTCATCAACTTTGGCTTAATTTACGGCATGAGCGCATTTGGCTTAGCGCAAAATCTTAACATTGAGCGCAGCGCCGCCGCCAACTATATAGAACGCTACTTTTCACGTTACCCTGGCGTGCGTCAATATATGGAAAACACCCGAGAACTCGCTAAACAAAAAGGCTATGTAGAAACCTACTTCGGCCGCCGATTATGGGTGCCAGAAATCAATAGCGCCAATGGAATGAAACGCGCTGGCGCAGAACGCGCCGCCATTAACGCACCGATGCAAGGCACAGCGGCAGACTTGATTAAGCTGGCAATGATTGCGGTAGACAAATGGCTACGTGATGAAAAACTTGCCTCAAAACTCATCATGCAAGTACACGATGAACTGGTGCTGGAAGTGCCGGATAACGAACTTGATTTGGTTAAAATCCAGCTACCGCTATTGATGCAACATGTGGCTAAATTGGATGTGCCGTTGTTGGCTGAGGTAGGTGTAGGGTGTAATTGGGAAAGTGCGCATTAAATAAATCAATCTCGGTCTTATTCACAAGTGAGTTAAGCCAAGCGCTTTGCATTCAGGTACATTCAACAAGTTAATGCCATTAGGAATGTGCTACATGACAATTTTTGGAGCTTACTTGGTTGTGCAGTAAGTTGAGCCACTGATAAATCTCGCTTAGGCTTATTCCCCGCCTGCAAATCCTAGTTGCGCCCATGCCTGATAGCTAACGATGGCCACGGTATTGGATAGGTTCATGCTGCGATTATTGGGCCGCATTGGTATTCTTAATTGATGATCTGTGGCGATCGTTTGGCGGACGGCTTCAGGCAGCCCTGCGGTTTCTGAGCCAAATAACAATACATCGCCGGCTAGATATTGAATTTGGTTATATGGGCGCGTAGCTTTTGTCGTCAAAGCCAATATTCTATGACCGTCCATCGCCTTTAAAAACGCTTCATAATTGGGGTATAGACTCACGTTTGCCAAGTCAAAATAATCCAGACCTGATCGGCGCAAATTTTTATCTTCAAGATCAAATCCCAGCGGCTCGATTAGATGAAGATGGCAGCCGTTATTGGCTGCTAGGCGAATAATATTGCCGGTGTTTTGCGGTATATTGGGTTCGTAGAGGGCAATATTAAACATATCTTTTTGGGCTTTTTCAAACACAGGATTTTTTTAATACCAGACTACAGCCCTTCAGCCTTTTGCTCACGGCCTAGCAAATCCATCACGGCATCTTGCGCGCTTTTACTGTGTGATAGCACTTGATCAACCTGATAAGTAATCGGCATATCTACCTGCATTTTATTGGCAAGTCGCATGACTTCGGCCGTGGTATTCACGCCTTCTGCTACATGCCCTAAGCCTTGTAGAATATCCGTCAATGATTTTCCGCTGGCGAGTTGCAAGCCAACCTCTCTATTTCTAGAATATTGGCCTGTGCAGGTGAGTATTAAATCTCCCGCACCAGCTAAGCCCATAAAAGTATCGGGCTTTGCGCCTAAGGCCACGCCAAAGCGCGTCATTTCAGCCAAGCCGCGTGTAATCATGGCGGCTCTGGCATTATTGCCAAAACCCATACCGTCGCTAATACCAGCGGCAATCGCCATCACGTTTTTAACTGCGCCACCAACTGAAACGCCGATGACATCGGTGGTGTGGTACACCCGTAAATTGGCACCGTGTATGAGCAAGGCGGCTTCATTAGAAAAAGCTTCATCATTGGCAGCAACGGTCACCGCCGTGGGCAGGCCACGGACTAACTCTGCGGCAAAACTCGGCCCAGAAAGTACACCCCAATGCTGACCCGTGACTTTAGGGTCACCTAATTCTTCTAGCGCCACTTCATAGGGTAGTTTTGCAGATTTTGGCTCCAAGCCTTTGTTTGCCCAAATAATAGGTAACTTGCAGCCTAGCGCTTTAATGTCCTTGAGTATGGCTCTAAAGCCTGCGGTTGGCACCACAGATAAAATTAAATCTGCGCCACTAATGGCCGCTTGCAAATCATCTTCTACTTGCAGATTATCGTTAAATTTAAAGTCACCCAAATATAGCGGATTAGCGCGTGCTTTGCGCATACCAGAAACATGCCCAGCATTGCGCGCCCATAACGACACTTGGTGACGCTGACTAATATTCATGGCAAGCGCCGTGCCCCAAGCACCTGCGCCAAGTACGGCTATTTTTGCCATTTAATCGAAACCCCCCATTTAATCAGAACCACCCATTTAATCAGAACCCCAAGTTGATGAGATCAAAATATAGCCAGTGACACCGTCACGATGTTTAACTTTAAGCCAGCCATTATTCAGCTTTATATCGACCACTTCCAGCACGACGTCTTTTTCAGGAGTAGCTAGCAGTGTAGCGTTTGCATCAGCCGCTAGTCTGATTTCTGCATGATTAATGTTGACCATCACCGTGCGCTGTTTTGACAATTGCTTGGCTTCCATCCAGCTAATGCTACCCTGCGCATCGCGCACCTTAACCCAATCACCTAGATTAACAATCACTTCTACTGGGTAATATTGACTAAGTAACAGGATTTTTTTAGCGGCGCTAGAAGGTGCATCATAAAGTATGGCTTTAGGTACCGCCACAGATCTATATTCTAGCGCGGATGCCGAGAGTGGCAGCAGCGCTAGAATAAAACTAGAAACTAAAGCTTTTTTACTGGCTTGATACATTCAAAATGTAAATTTAATGTTTCGCGCTAGCTGCTGCCGCTTCAGTTTGTTGTTGTTTTTGTTGTGCAAACAACGCTTCAAAATTGATAGGGTTTAACAAAACTGGCTGAAAGCCTGCACGAACAACTAGATCAGACACGGTTTCGCGCGCATAAGGGAATAGAATGTTTGGGCAAGTAATGCCAGCAATCATTTCCATGTTTTCTTCTGGTACGTTACGAATTTGGAAAATACCAGCTTGCGTGACTTCAACCAAAAATACGGTTTTATCTTCAATTTTTGAGGTTACTGTCACTTTAATCGCCACTTCAAAAACGCCCTCTTCAAGCATTTGCGCAAAATTACCTAACTCAATGCTAATTTGTGGCTGTGTGCGATCAGTAAAAATCTGCGGCGCATGTGGAATTTCTAACGAGGCATCTTTAACATAAATTTTCTCAATACTAAAACCAGCTTGCTGTGGTTGTTCTTGTTGCTCTGCTGCTACGTTGTTATTTTCTGTTGCCATGATTTTTCTTTAGCTTTCTTTTAAAATTACACATTCATGTAAGGGGTTAATTGAATCTATCACTCAGGGGACTATTTGCCATTTTAGCAGAATTTAGGCGGCAAGTAGTGGGTCTAGTCCGCCAGCCAAATCTAGTGCGCGTAAATCATCAAAGCCACCGATATGCTGGCTATCGATATAAATTTGCGGCACAGTACGCAGGCCTGTTCTCTGCATCATTTCTACGCGCAACTCTGGTTGTAAATCAATACGGATTTTATTGATTACCGTCACTCCTTTGCTCGCAAGCAACCGTTCTGCATTCATGCAATACGGGCAAACGGCCGAGGTATACATCGTGACTGTTGCCATTATACTGCTCCGCTCTCTGCTGGCTTTTCTGCCACGGCTTCAGCCCTAGCTTCTTTTGTTACACCCTTACTTGCTGTCACTTTTTTTACCGCAACATTAGCGGCCTTAGCATTGGTTGCCTTAGCACTTGTTATTTTAGTATTAGTGACTACAGGCAACTTAGCTTCAAGCCAGGCCGTTAAGCCACCATGCAGATTATGCACTTGGGTGAATTCGGCTTTGCGCAAAATATCGCAAGCTTTGGCCGAACGCATACCGCGCTGACAATTCACCAAAATGGTTTTATTTTGATGTTTTTTAAGCTCAGCGATACGCTCAGCTAAATTAGCTAAAGGAATATGAATGGCTTCAGCAATGTGTCCGCTAGCAAACTCAGCATCATCGCGTACATCTAGCACCAGTGCATTAGACCGATTGATCAACGTAACAGCTTCAGCCGCTGTTAAATTAGGTACACCACCCGCACTTTTTTTAAGCAGTGGTAATAACAGCATAAAGCCTGAACCTAAAGCCAAACCAATCAACAGGATATTACTTCTTAAAAATTCCACACAATTCCTTTCAAATTTCAATCTATTAAACATGGCGCAATTGCGCTAAAAATCAAGAGCTGGCTTGCCACTACATTCAATAGCAACTTCAATGCAATCCCAATACATGCTCAATACAAATTTTATAAGCTAATTTTACGTGTAAATAAGCTAAAATAGTGACATTACATTCACAATATTAAAGCAAAATATTATGGCAACCACCACAAACATCACCCCTGTATGCCTGTTGATTTTAGATGGCTTTGGTTATCGTGAAGAAAGTACAGATAACGCGATTGCGCAAGCACACAAACCAAATATTGACGCACTTTGGAACGCACATCCGCACACCTTAATTAACGCCTCTGAGCATTATGTAGGCTTGCCCGATGGTCAAATGGGCAACTCAGAAGTTGGGCATCTTAATATCGGTGCGGGTCGCGTTGTATTTCAAGATTTCGAGCGCATTAACAATAGCATTGCCAGTGGTGAGTTTTTTGAACAAGCCGCATTAAAAGCCGCTTTACTCGGTATTAAACATACTCATAAAGCCTTACATATTTTCGGCCTGCTTTCAGATGGCGGTGTGCATAGCCATCAACAGCACATTCACGCCATGTCAGAGATGGCGGCAAAATTAGGCTTATCAAAAATTTATGTGCATGCCTTTTTAGATGGTCGCGACACGCCGCCTATCAGCGCTGCACCTTACTTGGCGGCACTGGAAGCAAAAATAAAAGTATTAGGTGTGGGTAAAATCATCTCAATCAACGGCCGTTTTTATAGCATGGATAGAGATAAACGCTGGCCACGCGTTGAAGCAGCTTATGCGTTAATCACTGAAGGTTTGGGCGAATATACTTACGCGACTGCGGCTGAAGGTTTGCAAGCCGCTTATGCACGCGGCGAGAATGACGAGTTTGTTAAAACTACCGCCATTCGCAGCCCTGACGAAGCGCCTATTCACCTTGAAGATGGTGATTTAGTGGTGTATATGAATTTTAGATCGGATCGCGCGCGCCAATTAACCCATGCAATATTAAGCGATGAGTTTGACGGCTTTCATCGTCGCCATGTGCCAAAACTAGCGGGCTACTTTACCTTGACGATGTTCGATAAGAAAGAAACCAAAGCCACGGTAATTTTTCCACCATACACTATTAAAAATACCTTTGGTGAATATGTTTCCAACTTGGGTCTGACACAATTACGCATTGCTGAGACTGAAAAATACCCGCATGTGACCTTCTTTTTTAACGGTGGCGAAGAAACGGTATTCCCCGACGAAGACCGTATTCTAGTGCCATCTCCGCCAGTGGCAACCTATGATTTGCAACCCGAAATGAGCGCGTTTGAACTCACCGACAGACTTGAGGAAGCAATTTTAAGCCGTCAATACAACGCTATTATCTGCAATTACGCCAATGGCGATATGGTAGGCCATACAGGCAGCCTGCAAGCGGCTATCAAGGCTATTGAAACATTAGACACTTGCGTAGGTCGTGTGGTAAAAGCCATGCGAAGCGTAGGCGGAGAAGTGATTATTACCGCCGATCACGGCAATGCCGAAGTGATGTTTGACGAAATCAACAACCAGCCGCATACGCAACACACCACGAATAAAGTGCCGCTAATTTATGTTGGCCGCGAAGCAACACTCAGCGAAAACGGCGCCTTATCTGACTTAGCGCCAACATTGCTGAAAATGATGGGCGTTGCACAGCCCGTTGAAATGACAGGCAAATGCCTGCTTAACTTTAACAACTAATTTACATTGAAAACTAGCTCACTTTGAAAGCAAGTTCGTTCAGGTTTAATACATTGCAGCAGCGCCACTTTAAGCGATTAAGCGAACATTCCTTGTTGCTGGCGCCATTGATAGCCTTATTGCTGGCGCATAGCTCATTGGGCTTTGCTGCAAAAAAAACCGAGCAATCCAAACAAGCTTTAACAGAGGTTCAGCAACGTTTGGAATCACTAAAAATAGAATTAGATAACTCACAAGAAGCGCATAAAGACGCGGCAGATGCCTTAAAAGAAAGTGAGGTCGCCATTAGTGAGGCTAATAAGAAGCTGTACGAAATAAATCAGCAGCAGCAAGAGAGTAAGAAAACACTTTCGCAACTTGAGTCTGATTCAAAGTCAACCAACCAAGCACTCTCGCAACAGCAAAGGCTATTAAGTAGCCAGTTATATCAGCAATATATTCATGGCCAGCAGAGCTATGTGCAAATGATTTTGCAAAGTGAACACCCTAGTGAAATTGCGCGTGACGTGCATTATTATTCCTACATTGCCAGAGCTCGTGCGGCTTTGATTAACAAAATGCAGGGCAGCTTAAGCAAAATCAGCAAGCTCAACGAACAAACCGCTGCGGCCCTTAAAGAAGTGGCTGAGCTCAAGCAAAAACAAATGGATGAGCGCCGCACTTTAGAAAGCCAGAAAAAAGTTAAATCTAAAGTAGTGCAAACTTTATCGCAACAAATTGCTACACAACGTGGTGAAATTAAAAAGTTAAGCCGTGACGAAAAAAGGCTTTCAGAATTAGTGACACGCTTAGCGAGAATTATTCCGCCTACGCCTAAGCGCCTAGCAACAAAGCTTGCTAACACTAACAATCCTGCCTCAAAGAATGCAACTTCAACAGAGCTTGCCGAGGCTAATAAACCAGCAAATACCGTGCTTGCAAACAATACCGACTTATCCAATACCACCACACCGAGCAACGAGTTTGCAGAAACTAACTTTGCTGCGCTAAAGGGAAAATTAAGGCTGCCAGTCCGAGGCAATGTCACTAATCGCTTTGGTGCCAGTCGTGAAGATAGCGGCATCTCATGGAAAGGCTTATTTATTAAGGCGAATGAAGGTTCAGAGGTTAAATCCGTAGCCAATGGTCGCGTGGTTTTTGCTGATTGGCTACGTGGATTTGGCAACTTGATTATTGTCGATCATGGCAGTGGCTATATGAGTTTGTATGGTAATAATCAGGCTGTATTAAAGCATGTTGGCGAAACGGTCAATGTAGGCGATGCCATTGCATCTGTGGGCAACAGTGGAGGCAATGAAACGAATGGGCTTTATTATGAGCTGCGTCGCCAGAGCCGCCCTTTTGATCCGCTCAGTTGGAGTAGCTTGAATTAAACTTAGGGAAGCGCTGATTTATTCAACCGTTCGCCCTGAGCTAGTCGAAGGGTGCTTTTAACATACTGATTCTTATAGTAAAAAATAAAGCATGGTTCGACAAGCTCACCACGAACGGATTTAATCAGCACCTACTTAGCTTATCAAGCTCGGCCACTGGATAAAAATCACTGTAAAGGCCATTTTTTCTAGATCGTAAAATCGTCGACTATACAATCATCGGTAATGAAATTATAGGTAATAAAAAAGCACGCTTTGAAGCGTGCTTTTAATTTTGTAACGACTACTGAGTGCTTACTTATTTTGCTGCTGGCGCTGCTTCTTCTGGCGCAGTTTCGGCGGCTACTGTAGGTGCAACGGCATCTAACGCAGCTGCATCAAGAGTAATGCCAGGCACGCGCTCTTCAGCAGTTGGAACATAACCACCAGGTTCAGCAACTGGAGGTGCTACTTCAGCTACTGGTGCTGGCGCTGGCGCTGGTGTTACGATTACTGGTGCAGCCTCTTCTTTTTTACCACAACCAACCATTAATAAGCTTGTTACCGCTAATACCAACATAGAACGTAATAACATTGACATGACTTTTACCTTTTCATCATTTAAAAATATGGGTTACCCTTGCGCTGAATATCTAAAAACATCAAGGGCTTATGCGCTTCAAATCTAATAACGGGCATTTTAGCTTACTTTAATACGCTGCGAATAAAATTGCATTATTAAATTTACATTCGGAGCGATTGCTCGGTAGAGAAGTACTTAGCCTTGACTCAGCGTTAACTTACTTAAAACCAACTGACTCAAGGCTGCTGCATTAAAGGCCAGCTTGCTGAATACCTGCTAACAACCATGCTGCATTAGCGTCTTGCAGACTTTTTTGAATATGCCAAATTTCATCTACATTTTCTGGCGTGCCGTTATTTTCGCTTAACTGACCAGTAAAACGTACGCTGGCAATTGAATAATCACCTTCGTTGACCACTTCCAGCAACGCTGCGTTAATGGCGATAACCTCGGTTTTTTGTACCGTATTGCCGCGCTCTTGCATTTGCATTGAGATTTCGGCAAAAATTTCTGGTGTCGTGTATTCACGCACATCGTTAATGTCTTTACGATCATTAGCCGCCTGCAGGCGAATAAAAGACATTTTTGCATTGCGTAAAAAGCTGTCTACTGGAAAGTCTTGTGGAATATGACCAGCACTAGGTGCTGCCATTCCACCACTATAATTAACTGGTTCTGGCGCGTTATACGCTACCCCACCTGCGTACTGCATGGTCGATGGCTGTTGAGATTTTTTAAATCTGGCAAACAAAAACATCAGTAGACCTGCAATAAGCAGTACTGGCAAAATCGAACTTAGCATACCGCCTACACCACCAAGCCCACCACCAGCAAACATAGTCGCCAAACCCGCGCCGATTGCCAAACCAGCGAGTGGACCCATCCACTTATTTCCAGTAGATGCTGGTGCAGGTGCTGGCGCAGCAGTCGGCGCTTTTTGCGCTTGTCGTGCTGGCATTGCGCGGCTTTTACCAAAACTGCTGCCACCGCCAAAACGTTTTGCTTCAGCCACTGTGGCTAGCAAGCTCATGCTCATTAACGCAATCATTATCAACATTAGAAATTTTTTCATGTGTTCCTTGTTTAATCTATCAATATTTTAGGGTGTATGGATTATAGCAGTCCGACTTGCTTCTAATGGGGGAGTTACGCCCAAATAAAAGGGCTGTTCCGCTTTTTTATTTTTGCTCTGCGTATTCCAAGTTAAATTAATCTATCATTAAATCTTTGTGAAAACCGTTAAAGCAGATGCTCTGCGAGGCAATAGGGACGGGCCTCACAGAGTCTCTGTTTTAATGATATTTCGGGACTTTTCGCTCGAAATCACCAACAATCACGCATTCTCTATTCAAGCTAACTATAGCCGCTTACTTTTTCAAAGCGTCGCGAATTTCACGCAACAATAAAATATCATCTGGCGTTGCGGTTGCCGCAGCGGGCGTTTCGGCTTTTTTCATTCGATTAACTTGCTTAACCATTGTAAAAATAATGAACGCTAAAATGATGAAATTAATCAAAATAGTGACGAAGTTACCATAAGCCAACATCGGCACGCCTGCGGCTTTAAGTGCGGCATATGTGCCCACATTACCGGCTGGAATATCGGCCAATGCGATAAACATATTACTAAAATCCACACCACCTGTCATTTTGCCGACGATAGGCATAATAATATCACCCACTATTGAATCAACAATTTTACCGAACGCCGCGCCAATAATAACGCCGACCGCAAGGTCCATTACATTGCTCTTAGAAATGAAATCTTTAAACTCTGATGCGATGCTCATAATGCGGCTCTCCTTAAAAGTGAATCAAATGCGTGGATTAAATTTGCCTACTCGACTTAATCAGCCACAGAGCCGAGCAAGTTACCGATAGCGGCTCTAATATAAGACTTACGCCTGCTTGGTGTCAATCAAGTCGCCGAAAATTTTCGGTGGCTAAAGGTGTTAATTTTCATCCGCTAATGCAGTATCAAGCTACAATTCACGCCATGCCATTATTAGCCTCTTACAAATTCATTAAACCTATCGCCTTATTGCTACTTGGTGCGTTAAGCGTGCTGGGGTTTGCGCCCTTTTACTTTTATCCAGCGAGTATAGCCTCACTCATCGGCCTTTTTTATTTTTGGCACCTTAGCTACACGCCCAAGCAGGCAGCCTTTGCTGGCTTTATTTATGGCTTAGGCATGTTTGGCACTGGCATTTATTGGATATACATTAGCTTACATCAGTTTGGTGGTATGCCTAGCGTAATGGCGGCATTTTCAACCTTTGTGTTATGTGCCTTTTTGTCGCTATTCCCTGCGCTAGTTGGCGCGTTAAGCGTTTGGGTTTCAGGTGTTAGCATATCGGCCAAGCAAGGCCGCACCATGATGATTGCCATCCCGGTACTTTGGGCGATGACGGACTGGATAAGGAGCTGGATTTTCACGGGCTTCCCTTGGCTCACCATTGGCTACAGCCAAGTACCGCTTAGTCCGCTGGCAGCTTACTTGCCTATTGTTGGCATCTATGGCGTTTCGTTGATTACGGTATTCATCGCAAGTTTGCTTGGCTTATGGCTGGCTAATCGCTTTATCAACCAATCAAGCAGCTTGGTTTGGCAGCGCAATACTATCGCCATATTATTGCTGATATGGATAAGCGCTAGCCTATTGAAACTAGTGGAGTGGACTTCGCCTATAGGTAAGCCGACTTCTGTCGCCTTATTGCAAGGCAATATCGGACAAAGTTTAAAATGGGCGCCAGAAACCGCAGAGCGAACTTTAGTTCAATATTTACATATGGCTGAAGCAAGCGCGGCCCAACTGATTATCATGCCTGAAACTGCGTTGCCGATTTTGTCGAGCGAGCTACCAGAGGCGGTTGAAACGCGCTTAAAAAAACACGCCATTGAGAATAACGGCGATATTTTAATGGGCTTGGTTGAACGTGAAAATGGCGAGTATTTCAACAGCATGTTGAGTATTGGTCGCGCGCAATCTGCGGTTTATCGTAAGTCGCACCTAGTCCCGTTTGGTGAATTTATTCCGTTAAAAGCCGCACTTGGCTGGATATACCAAGACTGGCTGAACATGCCGTTAAGTGATTTATCGCGCGGCAAGCTGCAGCAACAGCCCATGCGGATTGCAGGGCAAAAAGTAGCAGTTAATATTTGTTATGAAGATGTATTTGGTGAAGAAATCATTCGCCAGTTGCCGCAAGCAACATTATTAGTCAATGTGAGTAATGATGCATGGTATGGCGAATCACTTGCCGCATATCAGCACATGCAGTTTTCTCAAGCACGCGCCTTAGAAACAGGCCGCACAGTATTACGTGCAACCAATACTGGCGCCACCGCCATGATAGACCCACATGGCAAGGTATTAGCACATGCGCCGCATTTTACCGAAACCACGCTTAACGTGATGGCGCAAGGTTACAGCGGCAGTACACCTTATGTGCGCTTTGGCAATTGGCTATTTCTTGGCATCTGCTACATTGGCCTATTATTTATTGGCTGGCCTAAATTAACTACTTGGTCTAAATGCTTAGCTAAAATTTTGGTAAGCTGGCGCAAAACAAAGTAAAATCACCTTTTTCGCCCAAATAGATTTGAATCATGGCTTTAACTTTTCAGCAAATCATCTTAACCCTACAAAATTACTGGTCTGAACGTGGTTGCGCCTTACTGCAATCTTATGACATGGAAGTGGGCGCTGGCACCAGTCATACCGCCACATTCCTGCGTTCACTCGGCCCAGAACCTTGGAAAGCCGCTTATGTACAACCTAGCCGCCGCCCTAAAGATGGTCGCTATGGTGAAAACCCAAACCGCTTACAGCATTATTATCAATTTCAAGTCGTGCTAAAACCAGCACCTGCGGATATTCTTGAACTATATTTAGGCTCGCTTGAAGCGCTTGGCTTTGATTTGAAAAAAAATGACATCCGCTTTGTAGAAGATGACTGGGAAAACCCAACGCTAGGCGCTTGGGGCTTAGGCTGGGAAGTTTGGTTGAATGGCATGGAAGTCACGCAATTCACCTATTTTCAGCAAGTAGGCGGCATCAACTGCAAACCCATCACCGGCGAAATCACATATGGTTTAGAGCGTTTAGCCATGTACTTGCAAGGCGTTGATAACGTTTACGATTTAACTTGGACAGACGGCCTAAGCTACGGCGATGTCTATCTGCAAAATGAAAAAGAGCAAAGTACTTATAACTTTGAACATTCAGATGCTGACTTTTTATTTACCGCCTTTAATGCGCATGAAAAACAAGCCCAACATTTGATTGAAAATCAACTTTCATTACCCGCTTACGAACAAGTGCTTAAAGCAGCACACACCTTTAACTTGCTAGATGCGCGCGGTGCGATTAGCGTGACCGAACGTGCCAGCTATATCGGCCGCATTCGCAATTTAGCCCGCGCTGTCGCGGCCAGTTATTTGGAAAGCCGCGCAAGATTAGGCTTTCCGATGGCGAATATAGAACATGCTGGTGAAGTGCTGGAATTGTTAGCGAAAAAAGTCGCATAGCCGCCAGTTATTCCTGCATCAATAGGAATGAAGACGAATTTAATAAAATAGATTCTCGTTTGCGCGGGAATGATGGACTAAATAAATGTCAGATAAAAACTTATTAGTAGAATTATTTGTTGAAGAGTTACCGCCAAAAGTTCTCAAAAAACTTGGCGAGGCGTTTGCACAACTATTAGCCGACTCACTCAAAGCACAAGGTTTAGCTGCGCAAAATACAACGGTAACAGAGTACGCATCACCGCGTCGCTTGGCCGTGCATGTAGCGCAGGTGTTGGCCGAAGCGGCAGATAAAGTCATCACGCAAAAGCTCATGCCAGTCAGCGTGGGCTTAGATGCTAGCGGCAACGCCACACCAGCTTTAATCAAACGTCTAAATGCTATGGGGCTAGATGAATCTGCGGTGGCGCAACTGACTAAACAAATGGATGGCAAGAATGAAGCCTTATTTTTAGACGTGACGCAAAAAGGTGTGGCGCTTAAAGACGGCCTACAAATTGCCCTTAACGAGGCGATTACCAAATTACCTATTCCAAAGGTCATGACCTACCAACTAGCCGATGGCTGGACTAACGTGAATTTCGTGCGTCCAGTGCATGGTTTAGTGGCCTTGCATGGTAGCGAAGTAGTGCCAATTACAGCGCTTGGTTTAACGTCAGGTAACTGCACACAAGGCCATCGCTTTGAAGCTTTAGTTTCACCTGTGCTAATCAAAAATGCCGATACTTACGCGGAGCAACTCAAAACAGAAGGCGCAGTCATTGCCAGCTTTAACGAGCGTCGTGCGGAAATTGAGCGCCAGCTAAACGCCGCAGCCGCCAAACAAAATCTTAAACCGATTGATGATGACGCTTTGCTAGATGAAGTGACGGCGCTGGTTGAACGCCCGAATGTATTACTTGGTCAGTTTGAAGAAATCTATTTAGAAGTGCCGCAAGAATGTTTAATTTTGACCATGAAGGCCAATCAAAAATATTTTCCGTTGCTAGATATGGACGGCAAGTTGACCAATAAATTCTTGATCGTATCTAACATCAACCCAGCCGATGCTAGCGAAGTGATTGGCGGCAATGAGCGCGTTGTGCGCCCAAGATTAGCTGATGCTAAGTTCTTCTTTGATCAAGATCGTAAAAAGACCTTGGAAAGCCGTTTAGACAGCCTAGATAAAGTGGTTTACCACAAT
>CAINBI010000076.1 GCA_903846555.1 uncultured Pseudomonadota bacterium | reverse complement strand
TCTCGCCGAGTACCAGTATCGCTTTAATCGGAGGAGTAATTTGAAGATCATTCTGCCGCGTCTTTTGCGCGCCGCCGCTGTTACATCTAAGCGGACCGAAGCATGGTTGCGCTTGCCTGAATATCAGTGCTAATCAAGAAAATCATAGTTTAATTTGATTTACATCAATTCAGTATAGGCTGCTGCGCCTATTATTTACACTGAGCGTTGCTTAAATTGTCATTAAGCTTTGAGTTGCCTTTAGTTTGCTATTACTGGATGCTGAGTTGCATTGTGCTTGATTCATATTTGATGAATTACACTAAAGCTAGCATCCAACTTGAGTCTGGAGGGCTTTAGTTAAATGAAAAAAAATGATTTTTTCGTAGGTCACAATGATAAAGATACCGACCAAGTTGCAGGTCGTCTGCCCGTTGCTTACCAACTGGAATTACATCGAATTATTGAGCTTGAGGCTTATTTTCGTGCTGAAAAGGATGGGTTTAGACGTGGTCCATTGGACTACTGGTTGGCCGTAGAGAAGGATGCCTCCATAGAGGCTAAGGCGTAATTAATGTCCGTGTTTGATAAGGAAAGTCTTTCAACATATTCAGTTTAATTGCTTTAGGGGATTGCTATAAATCAATTACTAGGATGTTGACCAAGCATTTTTTTTAAGCCATGCATATCAAGAATGTGAATATTTTTTTGTTGAACTTCAAGTAGGGCTAAGTCTTGAAATTTTGTGAATATTCGACTAACCGTTTCCACCTTCATTCCAAGGTAACTGCCAATTTCTTCACGCTTCATACGCAAGGTAAGATAATAGGGTGAATAGCCCCGCAATAGGAACCTTTGTGACAAAGCTAATATGAACGCAGCTAGACGCTCCTCGCTATTCATACTACCAATTAACATCATAACGGTGTGGTCGCGCACAATCTCCCTGCTCATCAGTTTGTAAAAGTGATGCTGAATTTCATCAATACCATGATTAAAGCGTTCAACTTTATCAAGTGGGATAACGCATATTTCTGTATCCTCAAGAGCTATCGAAGTACAAATATGCTCATCAGTAGCGATGCCATCAAAACCAAAAACATCACCAGGCATGTAAAAGCCAGTCACTTGCACTCGGCCATCATCATGTAAGTTTTCTGTTTTAATGAACCCACTTTTAACGGCATACAGCGCATGAAATTTACTACCTGTGTGGTATAAAGTTGCACCTGACTTGACGCGTTTTCTTACATACACCAATTCATCCAACTTCCTTAAAAAGTCTGGCGCGTCTCCAATAGGCATACATACCCCACGCACATTGCAATTGGAGCACACCGCGTTCACTTCCCGCACATCGACTTTGACTCTGATCACATTTTCGTTGCTAATTTCAATCCCCTACTAAAACCTACGATTTACACCTCCTCATACTCTATGAGTCTGCTTGTGTCGGTGCAACTCATTATCGTAGGACAATGATTGGGTAGAAAGTAGCTATTTAAAATAGCCACTTTATGTTAATCAGTTAATGCATATAGTTTGAGTGGGGGCTTATTTAGAGTGTGCCATTAACATTGGTGTAAAGTTACAGCGCACCTTTTCTAAATAAGTATTAGCAATTGCTAAATTAGCTAGGCTCGTAGGTAATTTTCCACCTACTACATTTTCTATATAGATCATTTTATCTTTGTCTGGAATCTGCAGCACTTCTGGAAACTGACAAGTGCCATTACGCATTTGTTCATACTTTGCGTACATAGCGGCTGCATCGCCCGCCGTTAAGCCATTATTGGCTGGTGTTAGCATCACAGTCTGTAGAAAATCCGTCTTTACACTATTCTTGGCCAATGGGATTTTGGCATGAGTATTCTGCATTAACACAGGCAACCACATAGCCGCTACGCCAATGATTACAAAAACGCTGGCTGCAACTCCATACGCTGCAAGTTGCTTATTGCTTAATGTGAGAGATAACCATTCTTTTTGAGTTTGCGCCAAAATAAGTGCATTGGCTGCCTTTTTTGCATGCACCAAACTGTTACTTCCAGGATGGTTGATTTCTTGTTGCGCGGCATTCCGTGCAATCAGCACAATATGTTCTGCTAACATAGTTGGATTCTCAGCACCGCAGGCTTTGGCTTGTTCAGTACAAAAAACGATGAGTTTCTGGTTCGGTATGCGGCTATTTGTAATGTCTAATTGAATGTTCGGCGCTTGTAACCAGTCATCCAAAATATCAAATAAACTTAGTATGCGGCCCTGTGGCGTTTTGCTTGATTTGGCCAGCATATTAAGCAGCCATTGTGAATTGAAGACATCCATGACTAAAAGCTTTATCCCTGTTGCATTATAAAAGGATGAAAACGCAATTAAAAAGGCTGCACTTCAACAAGTATCACAATAAAACACAGCACGATGACAGGCAGTTCATTGAACCATCTAAACCAAATGTGACTGCGTTTATTTTCATCACGCTTGAAGTCATTTATTAGCTTCCCACAATAAAAATGATAAGCGACCAATATAGAAACCAAAGTCAATTTTGCGTGCATCCAGTGCCCTGAAACACCATAGCCCAACCATAACCAAACACCAAACCCAATGGCTAATAGCGCTAATGGAAGCATGAATCGAAACAGCTTCTGCTCCATCAGTTTAAGTCGATCGGAGGTCGCGCTATCGCTTACCATTGCGTGGTTAACAAACAACCTAGGCAAGTAAAATAGTCCTGCAAACCAACTGGTGACGAAAATAATATGAAACGATTTTATCCACAACATTTAGCTGCCCGCCTTTTTATCATTCAACTCTTTATTGAGTATCTGGTTTAAATCATTAAAGTCTATATTGCCGATAGTTCGGCGCAATAAACGCCCATGTTTATCGAAAATATACGTCGTGGGTGTGAGGTTAATCCCACCAAATTTATTGGTGACCTCTGAAAAGCCATCATGCATCACAGGGAATGGTAAAGCTTTTTGTTTTGTATAATTAAGCACCTGTGCTGGCGGATCATACGGCATAGCGACAGCAATAATTTCAAGGCCTTTCTTTTTGAATTGATTGTAAGCATTCACTAAGGCCGGCATCTCTTTAACGCAACCTAGGCAATCCGTTGCCCAAAAGTTCACCAAAACTACCTTACCTTTTAAATCAGCCATCGCAAATTTTTTGCCTTCGATGGTGGTGAAAGTTACTTCAGGTGCAGCAGATTTATTGCTTAACTGGAGTGCCAAAAAAGCGAGTAAGACTATTGCGGTGATGGGTAATAACGATTTTTTTAATAAAATATTCATACAGCTAGTTTATAGTTTTCGTTTGAATTGACCAAGAAAAAACTATTAGTGCGATATAAATTAGAGCCTAGGTCTATTTCTCAACGTCATTGCAATTAAATACTGTCAGTAAAAACACCTGAATACCCATGAAACGCTTACGCTTATTTGCTGGTCTTCACCATGTTACAATGACACTTTATAGCTAAGCTATTTATAAAAAATAAATGAACGCACCCCTACCTAGTAATATTCTAAATGCTGAGCCTAAGCCAGCATCGCGCTTGCGTGAAATCCCTTATAACTACACATCTTTCTCTGATCGTGAAATTGTCATTAGGTTTCTTGGTGAAGAGATTTGGGGCATATTAAATGAATTGCGTGGTGAACGTAAAACTGGTCGCTCCGCACGCATGCTGTTTGAAGTGCTGGGTGATTTGTGGGTCGTCACACGCAACCCCTACTTACAAGATGATTTACTAGAAAATCCTAAACGCCGTAAAGCCTTGGTCGATGCCTTGCAGCACCGTATTACTGCAATTGATGAACGAAGTGCGGGTAATGCCAAAGTATTGAAGTTAGTGGTGGCTGGTCGTCAGGCGGTGTTGCAGTTTGAAGATGATTTTAAGAAAACCGCGAACCTACGCAAAAAAGCGCTGGCAAAGTTAACTAAAATCACCCGTAAAGATAACGTGCAGTTTGATGGGTTAGCGCGTGTTTCGCATGTAACAGATGCCACCGACTGGCGTGTTGAATATCCATTTGTAGTATTAACACCTGATACTGAAAAAGAAATCGCGGCATTAGTACGTGCTTGTATTGAGTTAGGACTTACCGTTATTCCTAGAGGCGGTGGTACTGGCTATACTGGCGGCGCAATTCCACTTACACCGATGTCAGCTGTCATCAATACCGAGAAACTAGACCATCATACTGGTGTGCAAATGCGCACCTTGCCAGGTGTCGCTCGTCAAGTGGCTACTATTGAGTGTGGTGCAGGCGTGGTAACGCGCCGTGCAATGGAAACCGCAAGTGATGCAGGTTTAGAATTTGCATGCGACCCTACCAGCGCCGATGCCAGCTGTATCGGCGGCAATGTTTCTATGAATGCGGGCGGTAAAAAAGCGGTGCTTTGGGGTACTGCTTTGGATAATCTGGCTTCATGGCGCATGGTTACCCCTGATGCCGAGTGGCTCGAGGTGGAACGCTTAGACCATAATCTAGGGAAAATCCATGACATTGCTATGGCGCGCTTTAAAGTAAGCCGCTATGCAGAGGACATGAAAACCTTGCTAGCCGAACCTGAGATTTTAGAAATCGCAGGACCAAGCTTCCGCAAGGTCGGCTTGGGTAAAGATGTGACTGATAAGTTTTTATCAGGTTTGCCAGGCATACAAAAAGAAGGCTGCGATGGTTTAATTACCAGCGCTACTTTTATTTTGCATCGCATGCCTAAGCATGTGCGCACGGTTGCTCTAGAATTTTTTGGCAATGTGTCGCATGCAGTACCGGCGATTGTAGAGATTAAAGATTATCTTGATGCGACCACCAAAAAAGACCCACTAGTGCTGATGGCAGGTTTGGAGCATATGGATGAACGATACATTAAAGCCGTTGGCTACGCCACTAAGGCTGCGCGCCAACAGCGCCCCAAAATGGTATTGATTGCTGACATTGCCTCTGATGATGAAAATGCCGTAGGCGAAGCGGCTTCGCATATTGTGCGTTTATGTAATGCGCGTAATGGCGAAGGTTTTATTGCCGTTTCTGCTGAAGCACGTAAAAAGTTTTGGTTAGATCGCGCTAGAACTGCCGCCATCGCAAAGCATACCAACGCCTTCAAAATCAATGAGGACGTAGTGATTCCTTTGCCACGACTTGGCGATTATTCTGATGGTATCGAGCGCATTAATATTGAGCTTTCTATTAAAAATAAACTTCAGCTGTTAGATGCAATGCAGGAGTTTATGCAAGGCGATTTACCGCTTCAAGCAGATGAAGATGGTAACGCCGATGCTGAAATGGTGAAAACCAAACAAAGCATGGCATTGCGTTTACTGGCTGAATTACGTGCGCGATGGAGCTTGATTTTAAATAATCTAGATGCGCCAGTGTCAATCTTAGGCGAAGCTGCTGACAGTTTGAGCCAGTACGAAAATGTATTCCGCGCCGTGCAATCATACGATTTACGCATCTCTTGGAAGCGTGAGCTTAAACACCCAATGGCAGAAATTTTCGCTGGTCGTGAATATCAAAAAATCTTAAATCGCTGTGATGAAATTCACAAAGCTGTACTCAAAGGCCGCGTATTTATTGCCTTGCACATGCACGCGGGTGATGGCAATGTACATACCAACATTCCAGTTAATTCTGACGATTACGAAATGATGAAAACGGCGCATGAGGCCGTTGCGCGAGTCATGGCGTTGGCTAAAGGTTTAGATGGCGTCATTTCAGGCGAGCATGGCATAGGCATTACCAAAATGGAGTTTTTGAAAAACGAGACCATAGAAGCTTTTACCAAGTACAAAAATAAAGTGGATCCGAATGGGCATTTTAACAAAGGTAAATTGCTGGCTGGTTCTGGGCTTAAAAATGCCTATACACCAAGCTTTGGTTTGTTAGAGCAAGAATCTATCATTATGGAGCAATCTGCGATTGGCGAAATTGCTGATTCGATTAGTGATTGTTTGCGCTGCGGAAAATGTAAGCCTGTATGTACCACGCATGTGCCACGCGCTAATTTGTTGTATAGCCCGCGTAATAAAATTTTAGGCACTTCGCTACTGATTGAAGCTTTTTTATACGAAGAACAAACGCGCCGTGGCATTTCGATTAAGCACTTTGACGAATTTAACGACGTGGCTGACCATTGTACGGTTTGTCATAAATGCTTAAATCCTTGTCCTGTAGATATTGATTTCGGTGATGTTTCCGTTGCAATGCGTAACTTTTTGCGTATACAAGGAAAAAAACAATTCAGCCCTGGCACGGCCATGACTATGGCTTATTTAAATTCAAGAGATCCTGCAAAGATTAAATTTTTGTTTACCACATTAATTGGTTGGGGTTTTAAGGCGCAAAATTTAGGGCATCAATTAGCCAAGCACTTTCATCTGTTAGGCGACAAAAAAGCCCCGCCTGCCACGGTAGGCAAGCCTGAAATCAAAGCGCAAGTGATTCACTTTTTAAATCGCCCTATGCCTAAAAAAATGCAGTCTAAAACCTCACGCGCCATGCTGGGCATAGAAGACAACAGCATGATTCCCGTGATTCGCAACCCTAAACTGGTGACGGAAGATTCTGATGCGGTGTTTTACTTCCCCGGCTGCGGTTCTGAGCGTTTGTTCTCAAATGTCGGCTTAGCCACGCAAGCCATGCTGTATGAAGTCGGAGCGATTACGGTATTGCCACCAGGTTATTTGTGCTGTGGCTACCCACAAACTTCCAGCGGAAATCACGATAAAGGCCAAGAAATCACCGCAGATAACCGCGTGTTGTTTCACCGCGTGGCCAATACGCTTAATTATTTGGACATTAAAACCGTGATTGTGTCGTGCGGCACTTGTATGGACCAACTGCAAAAATACGAGTTTGAAAAAATCTTCCCAGGGTGCAGATTGCTGGATATTCATGAATATTTAATGGAAAAAGACGTAAAACTTAAAGGCATCACTGGCACGCGCTATATGTATCACGACCCATGCCACACGCCGATGAAAACCTACAAACCGTTAGAAGTGACGAATGCATTGATGGGCATCGATGTTACACTCAATGACCGTTGCTGTGGCGAAAGCGGCACCTTTGCCGCCGCGCGGCCTGATATTGCAACGCAAGTCAAATTTCGCAAGCAAGAAGAACTGGAAAGCGGCATGGCGAAAATGGGCTTAACTGTAGGCGCACCTGAGCAGCCCGTGAAAATTCTCACTTCATGTCCAAGCTGCTTGCAAGGTTTAGCGCGTTATGGCGACGACACGGGGATTACGGCGGATTATATTGTGGTAGAAATGGCGAAGCATATTCTTGGGGATAATTGGATGGAGGAATATGTAGCGCGGGCCAATAATGGTGGGATTGAGAAAGTTTTGTTGTAATTAAATGGATAGGCCAAAGGCGCTAGAATTGATGCCAGTGTCGGTGCGGCAGTCATTGCTCTAGCTACTTGAATCAGTAAAAGATACTTGCGCGTAGCCACTTAACGTCAGTCAATGTAGTCTAGGAGAACGTCAGTTACACTTAGCTGACGTTTCTTCCTGATAATCACCTTCTGACAACACCCCCAACTCGCCCCACACTAATGAGTATAATGTTTGATGATATTTATTTGCGGAAAATACCAGCTCAATCTTAATCGTCCACATGTGATGGGTATCGTGAATGTCACGCCAGACTCTTTTTCTGACGGTGGAAAGTTCACTTCTACCAGTTCGACAGTTGAACATGCGCTACAACTCATTGCTGAGGGCGCTGATATTTTAGATGTTGGCGGTGAATCTACCCGTCCAGGCGCAACACCAGTCGGCTTAGATGAAGAGTTAAGCCGTGTTATTCCAGTGATTCAGGCCTTGAGTCAAGTGTCATCCGTGCCCATTTCCATTGACACTTATAAACCTGAAGTCATGCGCGAGGCGATTGCCGCTGGGGCTGATATTGTGAACGATATATGCGCTTTGCAGGAAAATGGCGCTTTGGAAGTGGTGGCTAGCAGTAACGCAGGCCTTTGCTTAATGCACATGCAGGGTATACCGCAGACCATGCAATTAGCCCCGAGCTATGTCAATGTGGTCGCTGAAGTACGACAGTTTTTAGTTGATAGACTGAATGTGACTTTGGCGCACGGCATTGATAAAAACCGTATCTTGTTGGATCCCGGCTTTGGCTTTGGTAAAACCCGCGCGCATAACATTGCCCTTATCCAACAGTTAAATCAGCTTGCTGATATTGGTCAGCCATTATTGGTCGGTTTATCTCGAAAAGCGTTATTAGGCGCTATCGCTGGTGGCGATGAGCAGCAACGATTGTATGCAGGCATCGCCGCCTCTGTGATTTCTGCGATGAAAGGCGCTAAAATAGTGCGTGTACATGATGTTAAAGCAACGGTAGACGCGCTTAAAGTGGTGGCTGCAGTGTTGTAGCAGGCACTGTAGCAGACGTGATAATTTCAAATTATTCAGTATAAAATCAATAAGACTGGCTATTGTTTAATGAATTTCAAACGTGATTGAAAATCAAGCTTAAAATGTTGAAAATAGAGGCTCTGGGAGGCCCGTCCCTATTGGCTCGCAGAGCATCTGTTTTAATGGTTTTTAGAGGCTTTTCTCACATTCATATCACCGCGATGACGCAATCTTTAATGATGCACACAGCTAAAAAATTTAAATTAGGAATTAAAGCATGACTAAAAAATACTTTGGCACAGACGGCATTCGTGGTCGCGTTGGTCATGCGCCGATTACACCCGATTTTATGATGCGCTTAGGCTATGCGGCTGGTCGCGTGTTAACCAGCATTGAAAGCAACTTAGCCAAAGGTGCACGTCCAGCAGTGTTAATTGGCAAAGACACGCGCATTTCAGGCTACATGTTAGAGGCTGCCTTGGAGGCGGGCTTATCTGCCGCAGGGGTTGATATTTTACTCACCGGTCCAATGCCCACACCTGCTGTAGCTTATCTGACGCGTGCGCTACGGGCGCAGGCTGGCATTGTAATATCGGCCTCGCATAATCCTTTTGATGATAACGGCATTAAGTTTTTTTCTAGCCTAGGCACCAAATTACCGGATGATATTGAGCACGCCATCGAAACTGAACTCGATAAGCCGATGCAAGTGATGGAATCAGCCAAGCTAGGTAAAGCACGCCGCATAGACGATGCCGCTGGGCGTTATATTGAGTTTTGTAAAAGCACGTTCCCTAATCACCTTGATCTGCGTGGATTGAAAATTGTTTTAGATTGCGCACATGGCGCAACTTATCACGTAGCACCGCCAGTCTTTCATGAGCTAGGCGCAGAGGTGATTGCCATTGGCAATAAACCAGATGGCTTGAATATTAACGAACAGGTCGGCTCTACGCATCCCCAAACTTTGCGCAAAGCCGTGCTAGAGCATCAAGCCGATTTAGGCATCGCCTTTGATGGCGATGGTGACCGTGTGATGATGGTCGATAGCGATGGTCAATTGCTGGATGGTGACCAGCTACTTTATATTATGACGATGGCGCGCCATCAAAACGCTACTTTGCAAGGCGGTGTTGTCGGTACTTTAATGACTAATCTAGCACTGGAGCATAAGTTTTCTGCATTGAACATTCCATTTGTTCGCGCCAAAGTCGGCGATAGATACGTGCTTGAGCAACTAAATCAACTCGGCTGGCAATTGGGTGGAGAAAACTCAGGTCATATACTCGCCTTAGATAAACATAGCAGCGGCGATGGTATTATTGCCGCCTTGCAAGTGTTACAAGCGGTTATTGAAAGTAAAAAGACCCTTGCGCAACTGGGTGCAGATTTAACGCTTTATCCACAAGTGCTAATTAATGTTAAAACAGCGCAAAAAATTGACCTAGCGAATCATGTGAATATTCAAACCGCAATACAAGCGGCTGAAAAATCGTTGGCTGGCCGTGGGCGCATATTGCTCAGAGCGTCTGGCACAGAGCCTATTATTCGTGTAATGGTAGAAGGTGAAAATCAACTGCAAGTACAAACCTTGGCGCAGAGCATTGCTGATGTGGTGTTGCAAGCCGCCAATTAACAGCTTTAATGGCTAGGCGTGTACAAAAGATACAAGGTAAGCAATAACCTATATTTCAGTAAAAAATACTTTATACATTAATTTTGATTAAACATAAAAAAAGCCCCTGTAAAACAGGGGCTTATTGATAATACTTTACACTATGGTCGCAGGTACTATTTAAAAAGGTTGTGCATACCAATGTACATGTAAACATTAATTTTATTGTTAAATATCAATATATTAAAAATATAATTCCTGCATTAGCGTAAACAAATGCTGATTTTAAGCAACTTTTGGCGCTTACTATTTACACTTTTAATATATTGAAACGATTGATGCTTTACTTGAAATGCTTAACTTTTAAAGTGTCTTTAAGCTCACACTCTAGCTTACTTTATCATGCGAAAATAATTCTAACAATCAATATCCGACATGCATTGAGACTTACAATTATTGATTAATTTTTCGAAGTAGATCCATCACTTTGCTGTAGCCTTCATCTGTATTAATTATCTCTATAGGTCTTTTACCCTCCAAGGCTATCTTAGGTTTTGTTAACCAATTCTCAAAACTCTTTTGATGACCCAGCTCTCCGATCCCCAACTAATAAAGCTCCCTGTAATTTTGACTAGTATTAATTACAAGATTATTTTTAATATCCGGAACAGCTGTTAGCACTTTCTTAAAATGTTGATCCTCTGTTTCATCAACACTGCGAGCACCTTTGCACCTCGGAAAAGACATGCAACTCCAAAAAACTCCGCCAATACGAGTAGGTTTAATGTGCATTTGGCCGCCACATTTTGGACATTGAGTATATTTTTCATCGTAAGGTTTTATTAATTTGGCTGTTGATTCAGCAAACTCTTCCAACTCAGTTGGCATTGGCTCAAAACAATACCAACCGCTTTCCTTATCATAAAGCGCACCGTACATAGTTGCGTATTCAACAACCGCTGGTGTTATATCCAAGTAAATTTTCTTCATATTTTTAATATCAACATAGAAAATTTCACTAAACACTAAACCCTAATTCTTAGAAGCCTTAATGATAGATACAACACCTTCTACCCACTCTTTAGGTTTGAGTAATGAAAGAGCCGTTACAGGGTCATTTTCCTTGTATTCAGACGAATCTTTGTTAGACACCGCGAAGGACCTCTCACCAATTTGAACTCTAAACTTGTCCCTATCTATCTTTTCAAGTGGCTCAATAAAGGGGCCGAGAGCTTCAAGTTCTAAAGCGCGCCTTCTGTTTTGCTGTTCCATCTCAAAGAAACGACCTGCCTGCCTAGCGGCATAAGCAGCAAATATACCGAAGGTGATAGACAAGAATATCCTTGTAGCTAAACCTTGAAAAAAGGCAAACTCACTAGACCCATCTTGCTTGACTTGTACTGGTGCGGATATTGTTACATCGCTCTTACTTTTAAGGCTCTCAGAACCTGAGTCTTTGGATGCAGCTAACTGTAGCGAACCTACAATAGTTGGTGATGATGTTTGAAGCACTAAAGGAGGGAAAGCAACCATATACGCAACCAATATTAGACCAACTAATGCAGCGACAGTTAATCCCTGCCAAATCCAGAGCATCTTCCTGGCATAGTTAGCAACCTTCTGGTAGCCAGATGTAACACCTAAGTCTCCTATAACTCCAACTAGGCTTTCTACTGCATCCTTGTGTTTATTTATCTCCACCAAAATATCAGCAGCAGATTTATCATACTTGACTCTCAATTCCTCAAGGCTTTCTATGTGTGCTTCTTCAGCCGTCTCCAAGCGCGCTGCCATATCAACTTCATGCTCTTTGATTTTGTTTGAATAATCAGTTAAAACTGCAGTAAAGTTTTTCTGATTTTCAAGCTGAGACTCTAAAAATGATGATTTACGTGAGTCCTGATCTGTAGAGAACAAACTCTTCTGTTCTGCGGTCGCAGTTGAGAAAGTACTCGCTCTAGCATCTTGAGCAGCCGAGAATTGGGATTGTTGTTCAGTAAAAATAGATGTGAGTCTAGCTTGCTCCGTGGTGATAGCCACTTCCTGTGCCGCTATTTTTTCCGCATTGGCCTTACTTGCCGCTTCGAGTGCCGAATGTATTAGTTGGGCACGCTCAAGATAACCCTCGATAGTAGTCCGATAGTTCGAAGCTGCAGCACTAATTATTGCAATATCTTCTGCTGTTACTGGCCCTGGGATTTGTCCAAGATAGAGAATCGCTTCATCTGCATGGGTATTTGCGTTTGTTATGTGGCCAACACTTCCATTAGCAGTAAATGTTTCAATTTCGCCCCTCATCCTATTTACTGGTGTAGATAAATTGGAAAGTGCCACAGGAGCAACTAATAATGGGTCTGTAGAGGCCAATCGCTTCCCAATTAGTGAAAGTACAAGTCGTAAGCGCTCAAGTCCTGCCATAGATTCGGCATCTACGTTATCTCGATTGAGGGCGTTATCGATAGCGGTGCCAGTTTGCTGTAGTTCTGCCCAAACTATATTATCTCTAACTCTAGTATCCCATTGACTCAAAACTCTTCTCCCCCAGCGTTAAAAACGTTGAATAAATAATCTATATTTTACCTATTTGGTTACTCTACAGCATCTTTAGCTTTTGATTCCTCTAAAGTCTGCCACTGTATATTACTGATGATACGTACTTCACCAAAAGGTAGCGAATTGATAATAAATTTAATTTCATCCTATTGATTAATATAAAAAATTATAAAATATGGAGATTATTATCAAGAACCTATGATAATAAAATAAAATCTTATAAAGGTTACTAGGTAGTAACTTGCAGGGCCCTTACAATAGTGAAATCTAATATCTGCTAAATATCAGAACATATTACTTAGCCAAATAAACACTCACTACTAAGTGTTGAGCTCCATCGGAAGTTAGATAGACATAGTTAATTAGTTATTATTAACAACTGATAATAAAATATAGTCTAATGACTTGAATATTAACAATAATTACTAGACATCTAAGTTATTATCATTACCTTCTGATAATAAACCAAGCTCTTCGGGTTGCGTTGGTTTAGAGTAAGCCATATTTCGTTTACCGCGGTCAGGGAGCGGAACAAGCACACTTTGCTCTACCCATGCTTTGAGCATTCTTGAAGCTGATAGAGTGTCCACCTTAGCAATTTTACACAAATCTGCATTAGCAATTTCACCGTGGCTATCAATCCAGTGGCTAACCTCATCCCACATAGTAGGGCGCTCTGCGTTTAAAAGTATTAGCGTCACGCTCTCAACTGCAGCTTCAGTGTTTTGACGATATTGTGGCGGATAGAGCATTGCTTGTGTTGGTACGCAATTAAAACTACCCGAAATATGCCACTAGTGCGCGCCTAAAATTACCCAGAGTGATTAACCTACCTGCTCTTTTAATGAGCAGGATTAACAGGAGATGATCACCATGAAAGATTTGGGAATAATTCGAC
>CAINBI010000075.1 GCA_903846555.1 uncultured Pseudomonadota bacterium | reverse complement strand
CGAAGAAGTGATAAGAAAGTATGTTCAAAATCAGCTTGCAGAAATGAGCAAAGGTGAGAAAAGTAGCCAACAGTTGGGTTTGTTCTAAAACTCGGTCGCTTGCGGCCGAGTAGTTTATTGCTAGGATATATTACTAGGTGAAGTGTATTCTAATTTAAGTAAATATTTAATGCTAACAAGTAAACTAAAATTCTTACATTGGGTTAATAGTGTGTTAATTTACAATTTACAATTTACAATTGATTACAATTTCACAGGTAAATGAAACAATCAATTAACAATGTTGCTTCATGCTTACTGACCTTAAATCAGTCAGCCAAGCCTTATAAAGTTGATGCCTTGAATTCGATTTCACTTAAAGACGCTTCAATTGCTAAATGCACATGTCTAGCATTGTGTATTAGCTTCGGTTTATCTTTTAATGCGCTAGCTGCTGGTAGGAATATTGCCTTTAGCTCACTAGATTCAACTAAGCTGGTGGCGGAGGCAGAGACTGGCAGTGATGGTCTACAACAAACTCTGGAGCTTAATTTTAGTCCAGAAAGCCGTGAAAAGTTACGTAAAGCGCTGGATGATTATGCCAGATCAGTTGACCACGGACATGATCAAATTGAAGAGCGCCGCCGCGTGATGCAAGAAAGCATAAAAATACGTTTTTTAGATGCAGATAACGATGGTGACGGGACGATTGACCGTCAGGAAGCCACGGAGCGACTTCCGCAAATAGCGCGGCATTTTAGTCAGGTCGATACTAATCAGGATAATGTGATTTCACTTGACGAGCTTGAAGAGGCGCAAGTGCATGTACTGGAGCGCAGAAAGGCTGCTGAAGTTGCGCTGGACACGAAAAAGATGCAGGAAGCTGAAGTTTTGCTAGCAGGCAAACGCAAGAGCAAGCAGGCGGCTGATAGCATCCGTAAACGCTCGCTTTAGAAGTTCGTATGTGCATTACTCTTCAATTAGAGCAGGGCTGTTTGTTACATATCCCATAAATCGTAAGTGAGTGATCCTGCATGGTGAAGCCTAACGCAGTCGCCGCACTTTCTTGCCTTTTCTCAATTTCTTCATCGTAAAACTCTTCAACACGGCCGCATTTGACGCATACAATATGATCATGATGTCCGCCAGTATTCAGCTCAAATACCGCTTTTCCGCTTTCAAAATGGTGGCGGATAAGTAAGCCCGCTTGTTCAAACTGGGTAAGCACACGATAAACCGTCGCTAAACCAACATCTTCACCCGAGTTAATCATCACTTTATAAATATCTTCAGCAGATAAATGACGGTCTTTGCTATTTTCAAACAAACTTAATACTTTTAATCTGGGGAGGGTTGCTTTAAGGCCCGCATTTTTTAAGTCTTTTTGATCTTGTATCATGATGAGCTCTTAATAATAGTTGTTTGCCATAATTAACAATGACAGTGTTTTGGGTTGGCAGTCTACGTGTTATATTAACGCTAATTCAAATTAAAGTCATAATATGCGTTATTTCCTTATTTTATTGGTGGTTTTATGCGCGGGATGTGGCACGGCGTTGCCAACGTTAAAGCCTTATAAGCTTGATGTGCAACAAGGCAATGTTGTTACGTCTGCAATGTTATTGCAATTGCGTCCCGGCATGACGAAATCGCAAGTGCGTTTTATTATGGGTACGCCACTCATTCAAGATAGCTTTCACGGCAATCGATGGGATTATGTTTATCAAATGCGTGAGAAAGGTAAAATTACTGAGCAACGCCGCGTTATTTTAGATTTTGAAAATGAGCTATTAAAAAGCGTTCGCGGTGATGTAACTCCTTCAATTTCAGACAAAACCTCTGCTAATGAAAATATCGGTACACGCGTGATTAACTCTGGGGTAAAGCCCGAAGAAAAAAGCTTAATCAGCAAACTTAAATTCTGGGAAAATGGCGAGGACGATGCTGCTAAAGAAGCGGTAGCCGCTAAGTCTAAGTTAGAGGCTGATGAATCGGCAAAAAAAGCAGCTAGTTTAAGTCAAAGGAGTACTACGCCTGTTGAAAAAACTCAAACTAAGCCAGTTGTGCCAATTGTAGTTGCGCCAGCCGTGGTTGCTAAGTCGTCAGAGGCAATAGTTGATGCGCCTCTAGTTGCAGTTCCTGAAGCTGCTGTTCCAGTAGAAGTGCCTTTAGCGACGCCGCTACCGCATTATGATTCTCCATCGAACATGAGATTTGATCGAACATTAGGGCTAGCGCCTGAAGATATGGAGCCGGTAGCTAAGTTGCAGCCTGCGCCGCGTGCTGGCAATAAAACAGCACCTAAGCCAAAAGATTTGCCACCAGAGAGTTCGCCAAGTTTTTTTGATCGGATGCTAGAGAAAATTGGTTTTTAAGATTTTTAAGGTGTAATTTTAACAGTGTAATTTTGAAGCTAAATTTTAAAATAGATATTTAAGTTAAGTAGGTATTCGGTAATGCTAAATCCGTTAAAAGTTGTAATTGCTGGCTGTTCTGGTCGTATGGGACATGCGTTGTTGGAGTGCGTATTCGCGGATGCTGAATTGGTGTTACATGGCGCATTAGATCGCGCTGACAACCCGCAGTTAGGACGTGATGCAGGCGAGCATTTGGGTGAAGTTTCAGGTGTAACTGTAACGGACAATGTAGATGAGGCGCTAAAAAATGCAGATGTGCTGATTGATTTTACCCGTCCAGAAGCGAGCATGGTGTATCTTGCCGCCTGCCAAAAACATCATGTGAAAATGATTATTGGCACAACAGGATTTTCAGCCGAGCAGAAGCTTGTTATCGAAGCGGCATCCAAAAATATCGCGACTGTTTTTGCGCCTAATATGAGCGTTGGCGTGACCTTGCTGATTAATTTGGTTCAGTCTGCGGCCAAAGTGCTGAATGAAGGTTATGACATTGAGATTATCGAGGCGCATCATCGTCACAAAATTGATGCACCATCTGGTACCGCGCTACGTTTAGGCGAAGCCGCCGCGAGTGCGCTGGGTCGCGATTTACAGGACTGTGCTGTGTATGGCCGTGAAGGCATCACTGGTGAACGTGACCCTAGTACGATTGGTTTTGCAACCGTACGGGGCGGTGATGTTGTGGGTGACCATACGGTTTTATTCGCAGGAATTGGCGAGCGCGTGGAGCTGACTCATAAAGCTAGTAGTCGCGCTACGTTTGCCTTGGGGGCATTACGTGCGTCAAAGTTTCTAATCGGAAAAAATGCTGGTTTGTTTGATATGCAGGATGTACTAAGCCTGCGTTAATGTAATTAAAGGGCACTTCTATAAATCCCGCATAATCGCCGTCAATTAACTGTTAAATTTCAATTTTTCTGATTAAGGTGTGATTTTTTTGTATTTTGACAATTTTCGCATCAATTCAAGCTAATTTACGCGACATTCTGCCTATTTTTCATGCCATTTGTGACATTGCCTATACGCTAGGCGTAATCACCCTATCAAAGTTAAACGCCTGAGTACGAATGAGCACCTCAATACGGGCAAGAT